>SKMT01000366.1 GCA_007120915.1 Myxococcales bacterium
CCGCCGCGGTACCGGGCAGGTCGGCGACGACCATCAGGGCACCGTCGGTCTCGTAGATGTCGACATTGGGCTTGAACCAGGCGCCCTCGCGGGTGCCCTCGCCGTGTTGCAACTGTTCTTTTTGACGCACTTGCAGCTCTTTTTCGTTCTCTTCGTGGTGGGTCATGGCGCACCTCCTTCAGACAGCGATCGATGTTGGAAAATGCTTTGGGGATTGCGTTACTTCACCTCGATTTTTCGCGGTCGAGCCTCCTCGGCGCGCGGCGCGAAGACATCGAGGATCCCCCGGTCGTACTTCGCGTGTACCTTGTCGGCATCGATGGGCTCCGGAAGGTTGACGGCGCGGCGAAACGTTCCGCCCTCGCGCTCGCGGCGATGGTAGTTGGCGTCCTCACCGGCCTCTTCGAGGGTGCGTTCTCCGCGGATGACCAGTTGATCGGCCTTACAACTGATGTCGAGCGAATCGGTATCTACACCGGGCATCTCGGCGCGGATGCGGAATCCCTCGCCGTTGTCATAGATGTTCACCGGCGGGAACACCCCCGTTCGCTGACGAGCCGACGACCATCCTCCGGTGGTACCACCCCACAGGCTTCCGGTGTCGCGAAAGAAGTTCCGAAGTTCGTTGCGAATAAACTGACGGGGATCGTCAAACCACAGCGACGTGCTCATGGCGTACCTCCTGTGAATCGAAGTCACGGTTGCAACTTCCAGGTTCAGCAATCCGAAATCGATGGCCGTTTCCACGTTTCTCCGGCCCGTTTTCGTCGGGAAAACTTGCACCGTTTTTGCAAACGTCAAGCGCCAGTTTTCAGCTTTTTACATGTGGTTATCCCCTTATCGCCAGCATCTCCCCATCTCCTTTTTCTTACACGCCGAGCCTGCTGCGATTATCGCTTCGCTGCGAGCGCCTACATCCCCTTGCATCGGCGCCGTCGGCGAGACTACAGTGGGCGGTTGCTCACCCGGGGATCCACGTTTTCTTCTACACCGGAATCACCATGCACGTCGTGGAACTGATTCGACAGAAACGAGACGGTCATTCGCTCACCGATGATCAACTTCGGCGGCTCGTGGATGCCTACACCGAAGGGGATCTGCCGGACTATCAGATGTCGGCATTTCTGATGGCTGTGTATTTCAAATCCATGACCGCCGATGAACTGGGGGCGTGGACCGAGGCGATGCTGCATTCGGGACAGGTGCTGGATCTGTCGCACATCGAAGGGGCGAAGGTCGACAAGCACTCCACGGGAGGGGTGGGCGACAAGGTGTCGCTGATTTTGGCGCCGCTGGCGGCGGCCGCAGGACTGAAAGTGCCGATGATCTCGGGGCGAGGGCTCGGTCATACCGGCGGCACACTCGACAAGCTGGAGAGTATCCCCGGGTTCGACGTCAACCAGAGCGTCGAGCGATTCAAGCAACTGGTCGACACCTACGGGCTGGGGCTGATCGGGCAGACCGGCGAGATCGCACCGGCCGACAAGAAGCTGTATGCACTGCGCGACGTTACGGGCACCGTTGAATGCATCCCCCTGATCGCCAGCTCAATCATGAGCAAAAAGCTCGCCGAGGGCATCGATGCACTGGTGCTGGACGTGAAGGTCGGTAGTGGAGCGTTCATGACGAATATCGAGAACGCCCGGAAACTGGCAGAGACGATGATCGACATCGGCGAATCGATGGATCGACCCGTGCGAGCGCTGATCACAGACATGGATCAGCCTCTGGGGCGTACCGTCGGCAACAGCCTGGAGGTGCGCGAAAGCATCGAAATCCTGCGTGGAGACGGGCCCGAGGACGTCACCCGGATTACCGTGGAGTTGGTCGCGGAGATGCTCGACGTCGCCGAGATGGTCGATGATCGCGACGCTACGATCGACCGGCTTTACACGCTTCTGGCCGACGGTACGGCCCTGGAGGTGTTCGCCGAGTTGATCGAGGCCCAGGGAGGCGACCGTCGGGTCTGCGAGGATCTGTCGGTGCTTCCGTCCGCCGAACACACCGTGGAGTTTGAAGCCGACAGTTCGGGATACATCGAGTCTATCGACGCCCGGGAAGTCGGTATGGCCGCCGTAGAACTTGGGGCCGGCCGTGAGAAGAAGGAAGATCCCGTCGACCCGGCGGTCGGGCTGGTGCTCAACCGCAAGCGGGCCGACCAGGTAGAGCCGGGCGACTCGATTGTGACGATCCACTACAACGACGAAGAGCTGCTCGAACAGGCCCGCACCCGCCTCGACCGCGCCATCACCATCGGTGACGCCCCTGTTGAACAACCTCCCCTGATTTTCGATCGGCTCGGCAAATGAGAATCACTCGACGATGCACGACGGCATTTCTGGCAGCGGCGACGGTAGCGCTGTTCGCCTACGGCTGCGATGACGATGCCGACGAACAGCAGGTCCCCACTGAACAGCAACAACAGACCCATGGGGAACCGTTGCCGGAGGACTTCGCCGGCGTTGACTGTGTACCCGGTGATCGGGAGCAATCCGACTCCGAGGCTGAGGCGCTGCTCTACGGCGTCGTCTCCGTGCCAGTAGACAGCGAACAGAAGCCGGTCGGATCTGCAGAGGTGACACTGGCGAAGACGGGCGAACACGGAACATATGAAACGGCCATCGCCACCTCAGATACCGACGACGAGGGCCGGTGGTGTTTTCAACTCGGCGCCGACCGACCCGGCGCAGAATCACTGATGGTGGCCAGCACCGTCGACGACACGAAACTGCGCCGTCTGGTCTCTTCTGAGGGGCGGCTGGCCATCGACGCGCGAAGCGAGGCGTTGGTTCAATTTCTGGTCGATGAGGGACATCAGCTCCATCGACTCGATCCCGATCAGTTCGAACGACTCGACGAATTGTCGGTAGAAGTCACGTCCGACGTTCAACCGCGCGAAGGGGCGGGCGTCGACTCGCTGGTTGCCCGGATGCGCGAAACTCTGGAGTCTACACCGGACGTCGTCGAGCTGAGTGACACCCTGTTTGAAGAATGAAGCGACAAATAAGAAAACCCCGGCAGCACGTGGCTGCCGGGGTCATCTGCGCCCTGGTCGGTAAGCCGGGTTCTGTCGACGCCTGACGGCGCGGACGATCATTCCTCTAGGCCCGATGTTGCCAGCGGGCTCAAGCGGTTACCTGAGGTCAGCGAGGCGGGACACCCCGGAGACGTCGCAGTCTCAACCTCTGTTTACCTTGCATCGGGCGGGGTTTGCCTGGACGGGTGACGTCGCCGCCACCCCGGTGAGCTCTTACCTCACCTTTTCACCCTTACCCGGCGCGCCGTTAGCGCATCTGCCGGGCGGTTTGTTTCTGTGGCACTTTCCCTGGGGTGGTTGCCCCTGGTCGGTGTTACCGACCACCCTTCCCTGCGATGCCCGGACTTTCCTCCCTCCGGAGTGCGGTGGCGACCCGAGAATGTCCGTGAAGACCTCGCGTCGCCCACCGAAAAACCGGACGGCGATCGTCTCGACCAGAGCGCGGAATCGTACAGTTGAACAACCGACAAGCCCGGCGGTTTGTTCCCGCCCCGCCGGCGAGTCGATCAGGCCTCTTCCATCGCTTCAACAGAGACGTCTTCGTCGTCGATGGCGTCTTCCCAGAAAAAGAGGATCCGGTTGCAACTGGGGCAGACCTCCAGGCTTTCACCGCGCTGAATCTCGATGAACTGCTGAGGGGGAAGCGCCATGTAGCACCCCTCGCAGTGACCGTCCTTCGCGGGGACGATCGCCAGGCCGGTGCGCCGCTTTCGGATGAAATCGTACTTGTGGATCACCCGGCGTGACACCTCCGATCGCGCCTCTTCCTGTCGATCCTCGAGCGCCTGGATCTGGTCGTCGAGATCAGCGAGATCCTGCTCCGCCTCGGCCTCGTCGGTGGCGATGCCTTCGCGAAGCTGTACGATCTTGTCCTCTTTCTCCCGGATCGATTTTTCGGTCGACTCGATCACCTCCATCAGATGAAGCAGCTCCTCTTCGGTCTGCTCCGCTGATTTTTTGAGGGCTTCGATCTCCTTTTCGACCGCCTTGTACTCCTTGTTGGAGCCGACCTCACGGAGGCGCTTCTGCTTTTTGGACAGTGTCTCTTTGACCTCATCCAGATCGTCTTTCTTGCGGATCTGAAGTGACCGGATCTCTTCGAGCTCTTCTTTCTGCTCGTTCAAATCATCGACGAGCTTGTCGAGAAAACTGGTGTTTTCTTTCAGCCGCGCGACGATCTGCTCTTTTTCCGATTTGATGTCATCGAGTTCCAGGTCGATGTTCTGCAATTCCCGAAGTAACGCAAGCTGCTCCTTCAATGTTCACCTCGCCGATATGTACCCGAAATAGAAAAAAGCGCCTGAGATTTCTCCAGGCGCTTCGTCTCGCGAAAGGTTCCGAATTTGTTGTTTGGCGCGCGGTGGATTCGCGCCAGGTCCCGAAAGCCCGTAAGCGGGCATCGGCGCTGACCGACGGTGAGCCCCCGCCGACTGCGACCGTGTTGTTGTACACCTGTGCAACGTTGCATCTTCTCCCGTTGTCTGATCCGATCTTCGGTGCCTGGGCGGCTGTCGCCCCGGCCCCTTCGACCGTTGTGGATGCCACCTGATGCGCATCCTTGGTTGATCATCATCATCGCCGAAGACTTCGCAATGTTTTTTGGATGCAACCGTTGTGGTCTGCATCCGGCACCGGCGACGTTACCGACCGTCAATGAACCGACGACGCCTCGCCGGGGGGATCGTCTCTCAAGGTGACGACCCGGGACCAATCGAAGTGGGCCCACCTGGGTTCGAACCAGGGACCGGCCGGTTATGAGCCGGCGGCTCTACCACTGAGCTATGGGCCCGCAGCGTCGAGGCTGTCCGGCTCCTCATTGCCTCAACCCAACGAACCACTCACACCGACTATTTCCATCGGCGCCGATTCAGCGGCTCGCGAGCGTGGGAGCATATTTATCGGACCACGACCGGCCCCGTTTCATAACGAAACACCCCGCGGGAAGCAAGGAAGAATAGGCACTGGGCACTGGGCACTGGGCGCTGGGAGGTTCGCCCCGTGGAGATTCATCGCTCGACCCGTGGCCCCGGGCTAGCCGTTGTTCAGGCTGCCCGGGGTACTGAGATCCACGCCCCCGGGAGGACAATGGGGACTGCTATTGGCGATCACAGTGACAAAAAAACGGAAATAAACAGCCCCTCCCATCGGATCTATCCCCTGTGACACCGATGGGCCGACGGTGGTGATAAACCGACTTGACGCCACCTGTGGGCTCAATTATGGTCCCTGTTCGCTCGTGAGTGGAAAAGTCCGCTCGACGGCGCATCAGACAACGGCTAATAAGCCTGCTGAAGCACCGCAACAAC
>SKMT01000192.1 GCA_007120915.1 Myxococcales bacterium
CGACATCAGCGTAGTCGCCGCCGACGGCGAGGACCGCGACGACTTTGCGAGAGCGCTGTTCTTCGGGGAGTCCAGGGTTCGCGATGGCGAAGAGGGGCCGGAGGGCCGCGCCGACGAAATTGCTCTCGATGTGGGAGAGGTGAAATTTCCGCCGTTGGATCTGAAGCAGGCGCTGGGTCAGCAGTTGATGATCCTGGAGGCGACGATGCAGTTGGCCGAGACCATCGGCGAACTGCCGCGCTCGGAGACGGGGATCATGCTCGGCATGCAGTGCGACGCGGAGATCTGCCGGTATCTGGTGCGATGGCGTCTCAGCCAGAAATTGACCGAAGGCGGAGAGGATCATCGAAGTGGGCTGATCGATGCGCTGGAGGCGGCGGGTGTGCTGGGGACGATGCCGAATCTGGTGACCAACCGGCTCAACAGCCAGTACGACCTGGCGGGAGCCTCGCTGACGCTGTCGGGCGAGGAGTTGTCGGGGATGCTGGCGCTGGAACTCGCCGCCGAATCGCTGCGAAACGAGGAGTTGGACGCGGCAGTGGTGGGGGCGGTGGAGCTGAGCTGTGAGCCCGTGCACAGGGCAGCCGCCGAAGCGGTGCTGGGCGAGGAGAAGCAGATACCCGGCGATGCGGCGGTGGCGATGGTGCTCAAGCGCGTCGAAGACGCGAAGCGCGACGGCGACACCATACACGCCGTAATTGGTGCGCCCGGTGAGAGCGACGAAGAGGAGAGTCCGGCGCGGCTCGACGAGTTGGATGTGACGCCTCTGTTCGGTCACGCCCACGCGGCGTCGGGGTTGTTGAACGTCGCCGGTGCAGTCGAAGCGTGTTCACGGCGGATGCAGCCGGCGAAGGCCGATCAGCCGCCGATGCCCTGGCTGCCCGACCACGGCGCGCGCCGCGCAAACGTAGAAGCCGAAACGATCACGGGCGACCGGCTCAAGACCCGGGTGGAGGCGATGCCCGGCACCCCGCCGCAGCCCTACGTCGAAGACCAGGCGCCGACGTTCGACCTGTACGCCGCCGACGACATCGACGAGCTTCGCGAGTTGGTGAAACGCCGCGAATCATCGGAACAGGGACGGCTGCGTCTGGCCATCGTGGCTCGAAATGTCGACGAGCGAGAAGAGCGTCATCAAACGGCCGTTGCGGCACTGGCGCAGGCAGGAGTTGGCGCTGCTGGGGGATTCGGCAAGCTGGCGCGCGGTGTCTACATCGGCGACGGTTCCATCGAAGGAGAGACGGCGTTTGTGTTCACCGGCCCGGCAGGTTCGTACCAGGGCATGGGCAGAGAGTTGGTGTTGGCGCTTCCGGAGCTTGCAGACCGATTTGCCGAGCGATGCCACGCCGTCGACCGCGCGGCGGGGTGGATCTACGACGAGCCGGGCGACGAGAAGTTTGGGCCCGGCAAGAAGCTGTGGGGCGCGTCATTTCTGTGCCAGATCCACGCCCAACTGACCCGCGACATTCTGGGGATCGACCCGGAGGCGGCGATCGGGTTCTGCGCCGGCGAGACGAACGCGCTGTTTGCCATGGGCGCCTGGAACGACTTCGACGGGCTGTACGAAGATCTCGAGAGCGAAGGCATCTTCGACCGGCGGCTCGGCGGTGAATTCGAAACCGTTGAAGAGGCATTCGGGGTGGACGACGGCGACTGGCAGACCTGGCGGGTGCTCGCACCCATCGAGAAGGTGGAGCCGGCGGTGGAAGCGGAAGACCGCGCGTACATTACCATCGTCAACGCACCCGGCGATCTGGTCGTCGGAGGCGCGCCGGATGCCTGCGCCCGTGTCATCGAGAAGGTGGGCAAGAAACGAGCGCGACCGCTGGGTTACAACATCGCCATGCACTGTTCGGCGACGAAGCCGATCGAACAGTTGTGGTACGACATGCACCACCGGCCCACCGAGCCGGTCGAAGGTGTCCGGTTTTACACCCACGCGACGTTGGATCACTACGAGGTGAACGCCGACAGAATCGCCGAGGCGCTGGTAGGTCAGGCGATGGGTCGCGTGGACTTCCCGAAGCTGATCAGTCGGGCCTGGGACGACGGCGTGCGGGTGTTCATCGAGCACGGGCCACGGTCGGGATGCACCCGCTGGATTCGCAAGATCCTGGGCGAGAAAGAACACGTGGCGGTGTCATTGGATCGCACCGGCAAGAGTTCGCTGGAGCGGGTGGTCGACACCACCGCCCGGCTGTGGGTGGCGGGGCTGGACGTGGACCACCGGGCGTTGACGCAGCGGCTGGAGCGCGCGCAGCCGCTTGTGCCCTTCGACCAGCGGGAGCGTGAGCGTGACGGCGCCGAGTTGGTGTTCGATGCGCATCTGCCGGCGGTGAGGTTGCCACAGCTTGGAGGTGACTCGGAACGCCCCTCCGACCGCTCGCAGACTGCGCTCGCGGCCACCTCCCCCAATCGGGGAGGGGATCGTGGGGTGGACTCGGATCGAGGGGAGCCTGCGGGCCGGCCAAATGGCCAGAAACTTCCGCTGCCACCGGTGCTGCCATCCGTGTCTGCACCGCTTCCCGAACCGCAGCAGCCTGCCCGGCCACGGACCCAGACGACCGAGCAGCCAGTGCAGCCTGAACAGCCGGCCCGGCCCGAACGTCCGGCTCAGCCACCGGTGGAACCCGACGAGGTTCACACCCCGACCAACGGAGCACCTCGCACCGCAGGGGGGCAGCTCGCGCAGATTCACGCCGAGTTTCTTCAGCGTCGAACTCAGTTACACAGAGAGTTTCTGGACCGGCAAGAGCAGACAGCGGCCTGGCTGCTGCAGATGCAACAGGAAGGTGCAGCGCCGCCGACGGCCGAAGAGATCCGAGAGATGGCGCCGCCTCCCCCGCAGTTGCCGTCGCAGCCCGAGATGCGAGCTCGACCGCAAATGCCGGCGCAGCCCGAGGTGCGCCAACAACGAGACAGACCGGCGCCGACGAATGGCCACGCCGACGGCCGGGTAGCTCCTACTGACGTGGAGTCAGAGGCCGATGCGAAACCGCAGGGCGTCGTGTTCGACCGCGAGGACTTGAAGGTACATGCCGGCGGGCGGATCTCCGAGATCTTCGGGCCCCTGTTCGAACAGCAGGACGACTACCCGCGGCAGGTGCGCATGCCCGAGCCGCCGCTTCTATTAGCGGACCGGGTCACCGGCATCGATGCGACGCCGGGGGCGATGGAAAACTCCGGGGTGATCTGGACCGAGACGGATGTTTCAGACGACGCATGGTATCTGCACCGGGGTCGGATGCCCGTGGGGCTGACCGTGGAGTCCGGCCAGGCGGATCTGATGCTGATCTCCTGGATGGGCGCAGACTTCGACAACCGCGGCGAGCGGGTTTATCGGCTCTTGGGCTGTGACCTGACGTTTCACGGCGAGTTGCCGAAGCCCGGGGAGACGCTGGAGTTTGAGATCCACATCGACGCTCATGCCCGCCAGGGCGGGGTGCACATCTTCTTTTTCCACTACGACTGCATCGTCGACGGGAAGCGGCGGTTGACGATGCGCGAGGGGCAGGCCGGGTTCTTCAGCGACGAGGAGCTGGCGGACTCCGACGGTGTGTTGTGGACACCGGAGGACATCGACACCTCCGCGGACGCCGACGAGCCCTTCGAGCCGCCGGTCACACCGTCAGAGACGCGATTCAGCCGTCTGCAGCTTGAGGCGTTCTCCCAGGGGCGAGCGTTTGAATGCTTCGGCGACGGTTTTGAGCGGTTGGCAGCTCACAGGTCGACGCCGAAGATCCAGGGCGACGAGATGCTGTTTCTCGACCGCGTCGAGGACTTCGATGTCGACGGCGGGCCCACCGAGCGCGGGTATCTGCGGGCGGTGCAGGAAATGTCGCCGGATGATTGGTTTTTCGAGGGGCACTTCAAGAACGACCCCTGCATGCCGGGCACACTGATGCTGCAGGCCTGCACGCAGGCGATGGCGTTTTACATGACGGGGCTGGGGCTGACGGTGGGCCGCGACGGATGGCGGTTTGAGCCGGTGCCCGAAGAGACGTGCAGTATGCGCTGTCGAGGGCAGGTCACCCCCGAGTCGGACGAGATCATCTATGAAGTCTTCGTCCGGGAGATCTCGACGGAGGGTGGGGTGCCCGTGATGTATGCCGACGTACTGTGCACCGTCGACGGGCTGAAGGCGTTTCACTGCGAGCGGCTGGGTCTGCAACTGACGCCGGACTGGCCGCTTCAGCGCAATCCGCAGTGGATCGACGAGCAGGAAGCGAAGAACGTCGACGAGCCGCGGCCGGTCGCCAACATCGAGGGTTTTCAATTTGATCAGGCGTCGTTGATGGCGTGCTGTATCGGGCGGCCATCGGATGCCTTCGGGCCGATGTACGAGCAGTTCGACGGGCCGAAGCGAGCGCCCAGATTGCCGAATCCTCCCTATCTGTGCATCAGCCGTATCGCCGAAATCAACGCCGAGCCGGCGGGGATGCAGAAAGGGTCGAGCATCATCGCCGAGTACGATGTGCCGGCGGATGCCTGGTATTTTGATGATGATAACTCGGGGTCGATGCCCTTTTCGGTGCTCATGGAGGTGGGACTTCAGCCCTGTGGGTGGCTGGCGAGCTTCGTAGGTTGTGCGCTTGAGGCGGACCGGGAGCTGTTTTTCCGAAACCTCGACGGCACGGGGCAGGTGCTTCGAGAGGTCACCCGTCAGACGTCGGTGCTTCGCGTGGAGACGACACTGGCGAACATCAGCAAGTCGGGGCCGATGATCATCGTCGGGTTCGACGTGGAGGTGACCGCCGAAGGGGAGCCCGTGTTTGAGATGGACACGGTGTTCGGATTCTTCCCCGAAGAAGCATTGGCACAGCAGGATGGGCTGGCGACGAGCGACGAGATGCGTCAGCGGCTCGGAGAGCCTGCGGAGATGACGATTCCCGCCGGGATTCCCGGAATCGCCGACACACTGAAGATGTTCGACCGGGTGACCGGATGGTGGCCCGACGGCGGCGACGCCGGGCTGGGCCGAATTCGCACCGAGCAGGACGTCGAGCCGCGCGCCTGGTATTTCAACTCGCACTTCTTCCAGGACCCCGTCCAACCCGGCTCGCTGGGTGTGGAGGGGATGCTGCAGGCGCTGAAGCTGGCGATGCTGCAGAAGGGGATGCACCAAGATGTGCAACAGCCGCGGTTCGTGCCGATCGCCGAAGGCTGTGAGACGACCTGGAAGTACCGTGGGCAGGTGGTGCCGCAGAACGAGCGGGTTGAGTTGGATCTGGAGATCGTCGAGCAGGGTGAAACCGACGAGGGTCGCCCCTACGCGGTGGCCGACGCGTCGCTGTGGGTCGACGGCACGCGCATCTACCAGGTCGACGGGCTGGCGATGGA
>SKMT01000322.1 GCA_007120915.1 Myxococcales bacterium
ATTCGACCGGGTCGCGAGAAGAGATGACCGCTTCTGGAAGCATCCAGATTGAAGCGAGCCCCCTACGAGCGCAGACCACCAGGCCTTCGCGGTTTCGCTTCCTCTTCGCGACCTCTTCAGCGTTTCGCGTTTAGTTCCCGCGGTCAGCGTTCACTTTCCGCGCTCCGCGCTCCGTTCCCGCGAGTTAGCGCTCAGCGTTCAGCGCCTCCGCGCTCAGCGTCCCAGCGTCTCCGCGCTCAGTGTTCAGCACCTCCGCGCCCAGCGCCCAGCGCCCAGCGCCCAGCGCTCAGCACCCAGCGCCAATCACCCAGCGCCTACTCCGTTTCGAAGATCTCGACGACGCGATACCAGTTGCGCTCGATGTCATTTTTGAAGGCATAGACCATCAGCAACAGTATCAGCGCGATGCCGATGTAGGTGGCAATTTGCCGAGTTCGGAAGCTGATCGGCCCGCGCTTGATCGCCTCCAGCGCGTACATCAGCAACCGCCCGCCATCGAGTACCGGGATCGGTAGCATATTGATGATCGCCAGGTTGATGCTGATCAACGCCAGCATTCTCAGGAAGGGTTCGATGCCGGCGTGGCCCGCTTCGGCGGCGAGCTCGCCGATCATGATCGGGCCGCCGATGGACTCGGTGGCGATGCGGCCCTGTGCCAGGCGCACCAGCCCAACCATCATCATGTGGGTGTACTCCCAGGTCTGCTCGACGCCCAGGCGGGTGGCGTAGATGAGTCGGTCGCCCAGTGGATGGTTGACCTCTTCGGGGGAGACGAAGTCGCCGAAGTTATCCCAGCCGTGCTCGATGCGGTAGTGCGTCTGCTGGGTTTCATCCTTGTAGGTGAGCACCTTCGGTTTGTAGGTGACGGTGTGACGTTCGCCGGCGCGCTCGAACTCGAGTTCGAAAGACGGCTCGATGTCGTAGTCTTCACCGGCCTCGTCGCGCTCGACGATCTTTTCGTTGACCTGGTTTTGGATGCGCTCGGTGAACATCGACCAGCTTGTGTAGGCGCGCCCGTCGAGCGCCACGATCTTGTCGCCTGGTTTCAGCCCCGCTTCGGATGCGGCAGTCTCTTCGTCGACGCGGGTCAGGTACATCTGGGCTTCTTCGATGCCCAGGGTGTATTCGCCGTCGACCTCATTGGGGGTGACGGTGACCCGGCGGGCGTCCTGGTGGTACAGATCGGCGTATTCGACGGGGATTTCGGAGCGGCTGAGCACGATGAACTCCATCGGCTCGCCGCCGCTTTGCTGTACCTTCGTCTTGATCTGGTCGAATCGGTCGATGGACTCGCCGTCGATGGCGATGACGTGGTCGAAGAAATGCAACCCGTCGCGGGCGGCGGCGCCGTCTCGGTCGGCCAGGGCAACGGTTGGCCCGTAACTGCCGAGCTGGATGCCGATCAGCCCTCGCACCTCCTGGATCAGTCCCAGAAAATCGGTGGACGTATGCTTTTCCGGGGTCACCGCGGCGCTGTGGGTTTCACCGTCGCGTTCCCAGGTGAGTGTGAGTTCACGCTCGTAGGACGCCGACAACGTGCGTTGGGCCTGATACCAGTACTGGACGCTGTCTTCGTCGATACCCGTAATCATGTCCCCGGGCTGCATGCCGATCTCGGCGGCCGGGCCGTCGGCGTGGACCTGGCCGACGATGGGCGCCGGGGTGGTCACCTGAAACAGCGCGAAGCCGAAGTAGATGACCACCGGCAAGATCATGTTTGCCGCCGGGCCGGCCAACACGATCAGCGACCGCTGCCAGATCGGCTTGGCCATCAGGGAGCGCTTCTGCTCCTCCTCGGGCATCGCTTCGGTGCTCTCCAGATCGGAGCCCTGCATCTGCACATACCCGCCAAGGGGCAGAATGCAGACGACGTACTCCGTCTCCTCTCCCTGGTAGCTCCAGAAGGCGGGGCCGAAGCCGATGGAGAACCGCAGCACCTTCACGTCGAAGAATTTGGCCACGATGAAATGGCCAAACTCGTGCACGAAGATCAGAACCCCGATGAGGATGACGAAGTACAAAAAGCTCATTAGTGCCGATGTGTCGTATGTCTCGGGGCGTGGGTCGTGGGTCGTGAGACCCAAGACTTAAGTCCCAGGAAGCAAGACCTACACCCCGTAGAGAGCAAAATAGTAGACCCAGGGGGCTGCGAAGAACAACGCGTCGATGCGATCGAGGATTCCCCCGTGACCGTAGATGATCGTGCCGCTGTCGTCGACATCGTGGGCTCGTTTGATCAGACTTTCGGCCAGATCACCGGTCTGTCCCAGAATGTTGGCCGGTATCGCCAGCGCCAGCACCTGCCAGACCGCCATCGGCTCCCACAGTTCGGGAAACAGGTAGGCAAAGAGGGCGTTGAACCCGAAGGCGACGGCAATCGTGGCTGTGAGCCCACCGACGGCGCCCTCGATCGATTTGTTGGGGCTGACTGATTCGTACAGCTTGTGCTTGCCCAGCGCATTGCCCGCGAAGTAGGCGCCGGTGTCCGACCCCCAGACAAGCCCCAGGACCATAAACACCCACATCCAGCCGGCATCGCCCAGGTCGCGGTTGAGCATCGCCACAAAGCTGAGCAGCAGCCCGGCGTATACCATCGCCGTGATGGTGGAGCCGATATAGTGGGTCACACGTTCCTGGTCGCGATACCAGAACAGATAGAACAGCAAGGTCAGTATCGTCGCTGCCACCACGGCGGGCACGAAGAATTCGTCGGCCCAGTACAGCACCGCCATCAATCCCAGCCCGGCGACGACCGCGAAGATGCGTCCCGCAGGGTGTTCTTCGGCGAAGGTGATGCCGCAGAACTCCCAGATGGAGACGGCGCCGGCGGCGAACACCAGCAGCCAGAAGCCCCAGTGAGGTGCATAAATAACCAGCGCCGCCAGAAGTGGCAGGGCGACGATGGCGGTGATGACGCGAGGGATGAGATCCGATTTGGTGGCCATACTACTCGGGGGCGCGCGGTGGACTGTGCAACAGGGACGGGGTTGGGACTTCGGGTCGTTACGACTTCAACTCGTCGATTTTGTCCTGGATTGCCTGATTGTCCGGTTCCATGCTGGCGGCGAACTGAAGGTTCTGAACAGCTCCGGAGGTGTCGCCGGTGGCCAGATCGGACTGGGCCATCTTCAGAAAGCGGCGGCCCTTGTCGGTGTTGGCCAGCTCGTCGAGGGAGCTGGGGCCCTGGTCGGAGCCGCCGGCCTCATCGGTGTCCAGCCGCAACTGACCGGCTGCCAGTGCCTTGTCGTATTTTTTTCGCAGCCGCCGGTCGCTGACCACGCCGTAGGCTTCGGTCATCAGCTTGTACAACCTGTTGACCCGGTCGTACAGTTTCTGACCCCACTTCTTGTCGCGATGGCGGCTGTAGCGGTCGGGGTGGTAGCGCATGCTCAGCTTGTCGAAGGCTTTGACCAGCTTGTGGTGCGGCGCTCCGTCCTCGACACCCAGAATTCGGTAGTAGGACTGTTCGTCGGAGGCGGCGAGCCGTTTTTTGACCTCTTTGTAGAAAGCGCGCCACCGGTCGCGGTCATCGTCGTCGGTTTGGCTGGTGGTCATCGCCTTCAGCGCGTTGCGCAACACCGGGCCGGGCACCGGATATTTCAGCGCCCGGTCGAAGGGGCCGCTCTTGGGCGGAGCGTCCGGGGTCAGAAGCAACACCGGCACGTCGGGAAGCTGTTGCTGAAGATCGGTCAGCAACTGTTTGGCTCCACCATCGGCCAACTCGGCGTGGACGATGGCGCCGGCCAGATTGCGCCCGGCGACCTTCTTGGCCGTCCCCATACCGTTTTTGGTGGCAACTGGCTTGTACTGCTCACCCGGCAGCTCGGCGAGCAGCTTCTTGAGCATCGGAACATCTCCACAGGCCACGAGTATCTGTTTCATCGGTCGTCGGGGGATTCAGTCGGTTTGGCGACATCTGTCGCACTCCTGATCTCGTCGTTTCTGAGTACCGCATTTGTGAAATGTTGGAAAGTCGGTGCAGTTGACTCCACGGTGTGCCGAACCATAATCCGGCAACGCATCGCCCATCTCGCGATCCCGCAACAGGAGCTGACCCATGAAAGCACGCGACCCGAAGGCCAACCACAAACCGGTGCGCAAGGCTGTGATTCCCGTGGCCGGGTTCGGCACTCGTCTGTTGCCGGTGACCAAGTCGGTGCCCAAGGAGCTGTTGCCCGTGGTCGATGTGCCGGCGATTCAGGTGGTCGTCGAGGAGTGTGTCAACGCCGGGATCGAGGAGGTCATCTTCATTACCGGCCGCGGCAAAGGGGGCATCGAAGACCACTTCGACTTCAACTTTGAGCTCGAAAAGATCCTGGAGCAGCGCGGCAAGACCGAGGAGTTGAAGCGAGTGCGCGCGATCAGCGAGTTGATCCGCACCATCGCCGTGCGTCAGAAAAAGCCGCTGGGGCTGGGCCACGCCGTACTCTGTGCCAGGGACGTCGTCGAGGACGAGCCGTTCATGGTGGTGCTTCCCGACGATCTGATCAGCTCCCAGCCCTCGGTGACCACCCAGCTTATCGAGGTATACGAAAAGTACGGACAGGGCGTGGTCAGCCTGATGCCGGTGCCCGAAGAAGAGGTGTCGAGCTACGGCATCGTCACCGGCGAAAACTGGGCCCCCTCGCTTCACCGGGTGCGCACCATCGTCGAGAAGCCGGAGGCCGGCATCGCCCCGTCAAACCTGGCGGTGATCGGGCGCTATCTGCTACCCCCGGAGATCTTCGATTACCTCGAGGGATTGGAGCCCGACGAGTCGGGGGAAGTCCAGTTGACCGACGGGCTGTCACTGCTGGCAAAGGAGCGCGCACTGGTGGGCTACGAGTTTACCGGAAGGCGCCACGACATCGGCGACAAGCTCGGCTTCTTGACGGCCAACATCTCCTATGCGCTCAATCGCGACGATCTGGGGCCGAAGGTGCTGAAGTACATGCGGCGCAAGATCAAAGAGGTCGACGAGCCGGACGAGCCGTAGGCTCGCAGGTGTTGGTTATTGGTTATTGGTTGTTGGTTGTTGGTTATTGGTTATTGGTTGTTGGTTGTTGGGGATGACCGTGGGGAAGCGGACGAGGGCATGATGGCGCCCCTGAAATTTTTAGATCCTTTAATAGGCGGAGGTCCGGGCAGCCTCTCGGTTATGGGTTGTTGGGGCTGACCCTTGCGAAGCGGACGAGGGCATGATGGCACCCCTGAAATTTTTAGATCCTTTAATAGGCGGAGGTTCGGGCAAACTGGGCCGTCTCTGGCCTGCATGCGCCGTGCTTGCGGTGCTGTGGCTGCCGGCCACCGTTGCGGCGATGCC
>SKMT01000659.1 GCA_007120915.1 Myxococcales bacterium
AGTTGTTGAAGCAGCCGCCGCGTAGCGCGGGTGAGCCTCAGATTGGTGCCCACGGTGTCGCGGTTTCGTCGAAGTGCTTCGACGCGGCGGCGGCAGGCGTCGATGGCGTCGACGAGTTGTTCGTAGGCGTCGGTGCAGCGGGTGGCGTCGTTGCGGGGACCGAACTGGTGGACCAGTTCGGTCAACTGCAGGAAGGGCCGGGCGTCATCGTCGGCGGCGGCGTCGAGTTTGGTGCGGAATTGCTCATCGCTTCCCATCGCGCCGATGCGGTGGGCCAGAATGGTCATGGCCTCGTCGATCTGAGCGGACGGTGCGCGCCACAGGTGGTGGTCCACGACAAGCTCGAAGAGGCGGATCCATGCCTCCAGCGAGGCGCCGGTGACCCAGCGGAAGTCGCCGGGCTCGAAAATTTCGAGGATGCGATGGCGGGTGGCACCTTCGGCGTGTTGGCGGGGGAGCGCCCGGCGCAGCAGACGGCTGCCGAACTCGGCGAAGAAGCCCCGGCGCTGGAGGATGCCGCTTTCGGCGAAGGCGTGGGCAAGCTGTGACTCCGAAAGTGCTTCGACCAGGGCGAGGTCGAAGGCTTCGAGCAGTTCGTCGTCGGCGGCGAGCGCGTCGGTCAGCGCGTCGATGCGAGCGTCGATGTCGTCGGGGGCAGCTTTTTTGGGGGGGCGGATCAGTTCGACGACGTCGCGCAGCGCGGCAGTGCCGGAGGAGGTGGTCAGGATGTTGTGGAGGTTGTCGAGCATGGGCGCTTTTGGTTTGCGAGGTACCCCTCAGTCGCTTCGCGACAGCTCCCCACTCGTGGCCTCGTGGGGAGCATGTTCAAAAGCATCAGTCGCCAACACGACAGCTCCCCACTCGTGGCCTCGTGGGGAGCGTGTTTAGAAGCGCTGATTGAGCGCGTCGACGAGTTTGTCGTGGATACCGCCGAAGGCGGCGCCGGACAAGCCGATGATAATGTCGCCGGGTTCGGCTTCGGCGGTGACGGTGTCGACGATGTCGTCGACGTCGGGGATCAGCCGGGTGCGGGGGCCCTCGGCTTCGATGTCGGCAATCAGTTCGTCGACGTCGATCTCTTCGTAGTCTTTGGGGTCGTGCTTTTTGTCGCGGGGCCGTTTGAGGATCACCTCGTCGGCCGGGGCGAAGGCCGGGGGGTAGTCGTTCTGGAAGACCTTGCGACGCGACGTGTTGGAGGTGGCTTCAAACAGCGCCCAGATGCGGCGGTCGCCGAACTGGCGGCGGAAGGCGTTGAGCGTGGCGGCGACGGCGGTGGGGTGGTGGGCGAAGTCGTCGAAGACTTCGATATCGGCGGTGCCGCCGATGTACTCCTGGCGTTTTTTGACCGATTTGAATTCAGCGAGGGCGGCGCGAATTTCTTCGAACTCCAGCCCCTCGTCGAGGGCGATCCCCATGGCGCCCAGTGCGTTACGGACGTTGAACTCGCCGATGGTGGGAAGGGTGATCTCGCCCAGTGTTTCGCCGTGAAGGGTCACCCGGAACTGGGTCTTGCGGCCCCGGAGCTCGATGTCGACGGCGCGCAGGTCGTTGGCCTCGGTCAGCCCGAAGGTGCGCCGGGTTGCCGGGGTGTTCTCGGAGACGGTCATCGCCCGCGGAGAGTCGGCGTTGACCCACAGCGAGCCCTCTTTGGGCAGCATCTGTGAGAAACGCCGGAAGACGTGTTCGACTTCGTCGATGTCGTCGTAGATGTCGGCGTGGTCGAACTCGACGTTGTTGATGGTGGCGCGGAAGGGGGCGTAGTGCCAGAACTTGGGGACTTTGTCGAAGTAGGCGGTGTCGTATTCGTCGCCTTCGATCACGAAGACATCCCCGTCGCCGAGTCGGTAGTTGGAGTCGAAGTTTCCAGCGATACCGCCGAGCATGAACCCGGGGTCGCGACCGGCATGGGTGAGGATCCAGGCGAGCATGGAGGTGGTGGTCGTCTTGCCGTGGGTGCCGGTGACCACCAGAGGGTTGCGGTCGGCAAAAAAGAAGTGGCGAAGCGCTTCGGGAAGGCTCAGATGCGGGAAGCCGCGTTCGCGGGTGGCCACGGCGTCACCGTATTCGGCGCGGCAGACGTTGCCGACGATGACGACATCGGGGTCCCAGTCGAGGTTCGACTCGTCGTAGCCGCGCATGATGTCAATGCCGCGCTCCTGAAGAAAAGTACTCATGGGAGGGTAGGCGTTGGCATCGGAGCCGCGCACGGTATAGCCGCGGTCGGTGAGCATGGCGGCGAGGCTTCCCATGGCACTGCCGCAGATGCCGATGATGTGGATGGTGTCGATGGAGTCGGGGAGCTCGGGGAAAGGCCGAGGGTTGTCGGCGGTCACTGCTGGTTCTCCTCTTCGGTGTTGTCAGCATCGTCGGGCTCAGCGTCGTCAGCCTTGGCAGGTTGGTCGTCGATGTCGTCGGCCTCGGCGTCGTCGTCTCGTGCAGATTCGGCGTCGGGAGTTTCGGGAGGCGGAGCCGGGGGCTCGGGAGCCTGGGGAGCTTCCGGGATCTCGCCGCCGAGGAACAACTCCAATTCTTCGGTGTCGTCGGGAAGCTGAAGCGACAGTTCGACGCCGCGGTCGCGCACCGAGCCTTCGACGGCGTTGGTGACGGTTGCCTGCAGTGAGAGGACCTCGTCGTCGGGGTGGGTGATCACGCAGTTGACTTCTGTGCCCTCGGGCTGGACTTCCGGGGTGCGCACGAAGACGCGGCCTTTTGGCAGGTCGACGGTGCGAAACTTGTGAAGCATCTCTTCGTCAGGGATACGCATCTGGATGTCGGGGCGGCGCGACGACTCAATGCTCTGGCGAGCCCGGGGGTCGCGCTCGTAGAGATCGTCGATGAACTGATGCCAGCGACGCCGGGTTTCTCGGCCCAGCGAAAAGAGCTGGATGCCCATGCCCGGGGCGCGGTTGCGTTCGGCGGCCTCAGCGGCGCTGACGGTGTGGGCGACGAGCCCGAGCATCTGCAACTGCTCGTCGGAGTCGGGCAGGCGGGCGCGAAACCGAATCAGTTTGCGGAGGGGAAGCGGGTCGCGTCGAGCGATGAAGACACCCTGGTAGGAGGCGTCGCGGGTCTCACAGGAGACATCGCCGTCGACGGTCTGGAGCGTGACGTCCAGGTTGACCTGCACGCGTGGGGCTTTTCGCTGGCTGGAGCTAGTCATGACAGTTCCCTTGGGTTACCAGTCTACGTAGTCATCGTCGTCATCGTCAGGTTGCTCACCGGGCCGGGGCTGGGCCGGTGTGTCGTCGGTCTGCTCGTCGGGCTGATCTTCGTCCGTCTGGGGGGCGGGGCGTGTACCGGGTCGAGTGGGTTCCGGGGGGCCGATCGGCTGGAGTTGTTCTTCCGGCTCGTCGTCGATGGTACGAGTCTCTGGCTCAGCGACCCCGTGCCAGCCCAGGTCGATGGTCGCCTTCTGAATGACCGTGGCCACTGCGGCGGAGAGATCCTCGTTGAAGTCGGCCAAGCGCGACTGCTCGGGGGCGGAGAACATCCAGTTGGGGTCATCGTGCAGGTTGGTGACCACGTGGGTGGGCACGGCCATGCAGATCACGACGATAGAGCCAGCAGCGAAGATGGAGCTGCCGATAAACACCCTGGCGATGCGGTCGGTGAGCCGGTGGACGACCTCCAGGCGCTCCTTCTGGCTGTTTTCGCCCAGGGCGCTGAACAGGGGGATGGCCAGGCCGACACCGCCGGCGGCGAGAAGCCGAAGGGTGTCGTCGACGAACCAGCCGACCAACGCGCCGAGCACCAGAAATGCGGAGTAGACGAAAAAGGTGGCCATCAATCCCAGAAAACAGATCTTGGCGACGCGAAAGCCGAAGGCGACCGAAGACTCTTGTTGCTCTTTTTCTTCCTGTTTTTTTTCGGCAGAAGTCTGAGGAGGGCGTCGCTGGCGTGTATCCTCGGCGAAGGGAGAGCGTTCGGAGCCGGGAGCCTCGGGAAGTTCGGAAGAAGGAATACCCAGCAGGCGGCTTTCGTCGTCCTGAGGTGTGGACATAAACAGCAAAGAGCTGTCGGAGGGAGAACCGCCCCCGGAAGCACCGGAGGGGGCTGGTTCATCCAACTCGGGGGCGAAGTCGGCGACCGCGTCGTCGTCGCTGCTGAAGTCGCTGGCGCTGAAGCCGGACTGGTACCACTGGTCGCCGCCGGATTGAGAAGGTGAGGATTCGACGGGGGGAGAGGTGTCGGAGCGAAGCCCGGTGGCCGAACTTTCTGAAGCTCCGATGGCGGGCAGGGGGCCGGTGGCGAAGAAATCGTTGCCGGCGCTGGAGCCCGCTTGCCCGGCGCCGACACGGCGGGCTGTGTCGTCGATGGCTTCGGCGAACTGGGCGCCCGATTGAAACCGGTGGTTTGCGTTCTTGTCGGTGGCGCGGCGAAGCAGATCCTGGATGCGGGGGTGCAGGGCGTTGAGCTGATCGAGGGCGAGAGGTTCCGTGCTGATCTGTTGGCTGATCAGCGCCATGGAGGTGTCGCCCTGCACCGCCGGCTGGCCGATGAGCATTTCGTAGAGGATCAATCCCAGGCTGTAGAGGTCGCTGGCCGGTTGAAGCTCGTCGCCCCGTACCTGTTCGGGGCTCATGTAACGGGGGGTGCCGATAAGGGCCCGTTCTCCATCGGGAACACTGGACTGGGTCAGATCCACGTCACGCCCCCCGCGAAGCCGGGCGATGCCGAAGTCCAACACCTTTACGAAGTCCGCCTCCGATTCGAGGTCGGTGAGCATGATGTTGGCCGGCTTCAGATCCCGGTGGATCACATTGTGGCGGTGTGCCTCATCCAGTGACCGGGCGATCTGGCGGGCTAGTCCCAGTGCCTTCATTACCGGAATGGCACCGCGGCGATGAAGCAGTTGTTTCAGCGTGGTGCCCTCGACGTATTCGAGCACCATGTAGATGGTGCCGTCGGCGGCCTTGCCGTAGTCGTGGATGGTCACCGTGTTGGGGTGACGCAGTTTGCTGATGATCTTGATTTCGCGCAAAAACCGGGCGCGGGCGTTGGGATCATGGTCGCCGACATCGGGGCGCAAAATCTTGAGGGCGACGTTACGGTCCATGCCCGTTTGATGGGCCAGGTAAATCACCCCGAACCCGCCACGTCCCAGCTCCCGGACGATACGATATTTGCCCTCGAAGATCTGGCCGGGCTCAAGGCTGAATTGTGAGCGCTGTTGGGACACGCCAGTCGGCTCGTTAGGGGCGCGGTGAATCCGGTCGAAATCGCAGGGGCGGAAGCTGGCGGTCAGCCTATCAACGGGGGGAAAAGAGGTCAATTATACGCGGTGGTG
>SKMT01000514.1 GCA_007120915.1 Myxococcales bacterium
CAGGGGGAGAACGCAAAGAGAGTGTCGGGTTTGAAGGGGAAGTCCGGGACGTGACGGTCGAACATCGCGTCGATGGAGAATGCAGCGGCGGTGCCGAGGGCGATGCCCAGGATGCCGGCGAAGAGGCCGACGACGGCGGCTTCGCCGACGACGAAGGCCTGGATGTGGCGGCGGGTGGCGCCGACGGCGCGCATCAGCCCGATCTCGCTGCGCCGCTCCATGACCATCATCGTGAAGGTGTGGGTGATGGTGATCGCGGAGACCGCCAGGATGATCAGGGCGATGAAATTAAAGAGGAGCGTCAGAGACAGGATCAGCAATCCGACACGCTCGGCCTGCCGGTGACGATCGGCCAACTCCAGCCCGAACTGGTCTTCCAGAATCTCGGCGACGCGGGCGACATCCTCGTTGCGTTCGGTTTCGACCAGCAAGGAATGGTAGTGTTCGGCGGCGTCTTCGCCGGAGAACCGCTCGTTGAGCCGCATCACATATTCAAGGGGCATCGTCGCGCCCAGTTGCATCGCCTGGTCCGAAAAGCCGACGAGCCGTGCGCGCTGGCGCTGAACCCCTTCGCCCTGAGCACGGCCCAGATAACTGGTGCCGAAGATGATATCGAACTCAAATCCGATGAGCATCTCTTCGGTCAGCCGCGGCAGATCAGCACCGATGCCCTGGGCGTCGCCCATCGCGGTGTGGATGCTGCCGTTGTATACCTCCAGCAGATAGGGAGAGATCAGAACAGGGATCGGTTTCGTGCAGCGCCGTTCGTCTCGATGACAGTACGAGACACCGGCACAGGGGGAATCTGCGCCGTGAGCAGCGGGGTCGCAACTGAGCCCCTGACACTGTCCCTCGGTGCACTGCTGGCCCTGCCCGCAGTCGTCATCGTCCTGACAGTCTCGCTGGCCGTGATGGTCGCGAAATGCCAGGTCATCGGTGATATCTTCGTCGACCAGTTCAGCAGGGATGCCGTCGCCGATGAACTCGATGCCCATATCTTCGCCGAGCAGCCCCTCACCGCCGGATGCGAAGGAGGGGAAGGTCAACATCATCTTCGGGTATGCCCTGGCCACCCCTTCGATGGCTTCCACCCGTTCGACGGTGGAGTCGTCAATGCCGGCGGTACCGAAGAGGTCGCCGCCCTGCAGGCCAGCCCCGGCGGCCGGGTCGACCACTTCCAGCCGGTCGATGACGAAGACATCCTGCAGCACAGTGGTGCGCACCCCCTCGCCGAGGGAGGTGAAGAAGAAGAGGGTGGCAATCCCGACGATCACTCCGATGGCGGAGAGCAGGAAGTGACGCCGATTGCGACGCAACGACTGGGAGACGAGCGCGAGATAACGGTCGAAACTCATGTGCCCACCTCGCGGTGGCCTGCACCAGATTGGGCATCGTCATAAGCATCGTCGCCGTCCTGCTGCTTATCGTCGTCGGTGTCATCATCGGGCCAGCGGGGAGTCTGCTGGCAATCCTCGATGATACGACCCTGCTCGAGCACGATGCGCCGCCTTGCAAGATCGGCGATATGACGTTCATGGGTGACGACGACCAGGGTGAGGTCGTCGCTGTCGTTGAGTTCGTTGAACAACCTCATGATCGACATGCCGGTGTCGCGGTCGAGGCTGCCGGTGGGTTCGTCGCAGAAGACGATGGAGGGACGGCAAAACAGCGCCCGGGCGATGGCAACGCGCTGCTTCTGTCCGCCGGACAGCCGCGGTGGGCGAGCCCGAAGTCGATCTCCGAGCCCCACCCGTTCGAGCAGTTGTGCTGCACGTTCACGGGGGTTGTCGTCGCCCCGGGGTCCGAAAAAGCCGGGGAGAGTGACATTTTCGGTAGTCGTGAGGTGATCGAGGAGGTTGAACTCCTGGAAGACGAAGCCGACGTGGCGATGACGAAGTTGTGCCAACTGGGGCTCCGACAACTCGCACAGCTCCTGATCGCCGAGTTTGACGCTGCCCTCATAGCGGGTGTCCAGCCCGCTGAGCGTGTTCAGAAGCGTAGTCTTACCACTGCCGGAGCTGCCGACGATGGAGACAAATTCCCCCGGCTGGACGGTCAGCTCGATGTTGCGAAGTGCTTCGGTGGTTACCTCACCCGACCGATAGGTTCGCCGAAGCCCGTGAGCAGACAATTTCATCGGGTATCGTCGTCGAGAGGTTCACTGAACGTGAGCTGGGCGCGCGCATGCAGTCCGTCGTCTTCGACTCCGGTGGTAATCAGCAACTCTTCAAGCACATCGATGATGCCGGCGTAAGCGGCGGCTGCACTGCCGAGGTCGCGCATATTGTCGGCGAGGTTGCCAAAATTGGCGTAGATGCCATTGACCCCCTGCGAGGAGGCAAATTCGGCGCCCAGCGGCAAGTCACCGTCGGAGAGCCGTCCTTCTTCGCGCTGGTTGGTGAGGTATTCGTAGGCGGACTGTTCATTGATACCGGTGGTGGTGAAGGTTGCGGAGTAGTCATCGGTGAACAGCCGCAGCGGAAACAGACCGGTGTCGGCGGGCTGGAGTACCCGGATCTCTTCGATGTCATCGCCGTCGTATTTCAGGGGGCGATCTTCGATGTAGTCACCGGCGAATTCGCTGGCGTAATCGAAGAGGTCGGCTTTCTTGTCGGCGTCGGCAAAGTGGAAGTTTGCCGCCAGCCCGGAGTACTGAGACACCGTCTGGAGCCCGCCGCCGACGTCACCGGCCATAAACTGTCCCATCGCATCGGAAGCGCCGCCGGCGAGTCCGTAGAAGACCAGGAGGCTGTGCCCGGAGAGTGCCTGGAGGATGTCTTCCTGAAGATCCATGTCGTGGTTGTGACCGATCTGGGAGATGTCGCGCTCGATGGTACGGCGCTGTTCGTCGGGCAGATTGTTCAGATAGGTGTCGAGTAGGCTGCTGAGATCGACGGCGGTGCGAACGGCGACGGTCGTATTTTCGGTAAGCAGCCCGTCCCAGTCGACGTCGTGGTCGGTGGCGAACGCCTGGCGTGCTTCGTTTACGACCTCTTCGTCACCGGCGGCGAAGCCGTGGAGTTTCAATGTCTGGTCGCCGGCCTCAAAGCCGATGCCGGTGGATTTGGTGTTGCCCTGGGCCCAGTCGACCATTCCGCGGGCGATGGTGTCGAAGCCGGCGACCCCGATCTGGTCGTCGTCGACTACGGGGCGATCCAGGTATCGTTCGGCGTGCACATAAAGGCTGACCGGGTATTCGTCGCCGATGGAGTTGCGGAAGTCGCCGAAGGCATCGCTGTGGGCGAGCGAAGCCTCGGTGTCCATCCCACCCATTTTGTTGGCCACGGAGGTAGCGGTGCCGGTCTCGAAGACATCGAAGACATCGAAGGGGGGCATCACCAGCACCACCGCCGATCCTTCGTAGAACCAGGCCATGTCATCGGCCATCCCGGCGCCGGAGACGCGGAACGACCGGTCTCCGAACTCCTGGGTGTCGATGGGGGTTTCGGCGTGGAACTGTTCTCGCAGCCGACCGATTACATGGGTTTCGAAGCTGTTTTCGTCGTCGATATGCACGGCGAGAACGGGGCGTGCACCGACCATCGAGAAGATCATCGACCCGTCGGTGTCGAACCCGGCGGCGTCCCAGCTTTCTTTGTCGGAGATGCGGAAGCCCAGGCTCTGGTTGATGTTGCGTTCCAGCAACTCACCGTCAGCCTGCAGTTGATCGGCGCGCCCGAAGACATAGTCGAGGGTCCCGGGCAGCTCACCGAGCTCCGGGGCAACCAGGGCGACGTCGGTGGTGCCCGGGATCAGCGAGGCGAGTTCATCGACACGTTGTTGAGCATCTTCGTCGACGCCGTTTCGGTCGCAGCCGTCGCAGGCGAGCGCAACGGTGACCAGCAGCAGGAGCAGGGCAGTGAAAATCCGAGTGTGATTCATGCTTCGATCTCCGCAGAAATACCGAAGTGGTCCGTAGTTGATCAGTCCAAGACAAACGTGGAGGCATGGTAGCGTCGCCACACTAAGGGGGCAACTTCACGTCGTGTCAAGTTGTTCCATCGGTTCGTCCAGCCCGGGATGGAGGCGCCGTCCACCGTCGGTGCGTGGACGGTGGCGTTGCAGCGCACCGTTTTGGGTGGCTGGCCGATCGCCGATGCAGCGAACCGGGTGGATGTTCAGTCGTGGAGGGACTGTTGGAGCGCTTCGATGACCTGTTGGGTGCGCTGCTCCGAGAGAGGATCGCCGTCGAGTTCGGAGACGTAGAAGGTGTCGATGGCCTGGTGGCCCAGTGAGTCGATGCGCGACAGCCGGGTGT
Source organism: Myxococcales bacterium (assembly GCA_007120915.1). Classification (GTDB taxonomy): domain Bacteria; phylum Myxococcota_A; class Bradymonadia; order Bradymonadales; family Bradymonadaceae; genus SLJM01. Next base: position 4,259 of record SKMT01000514.1, read on the forward strand.
CCACGCGGCAGTCGTGCAGGGTAGAAGCGATGGTGTGCAACAGGCCGAGCCGGTCGGGGGTTCGCACCTCGATGACGGTGGAGTGGGAGCTGGGGGTGTCAGCCCGTTCGACGTTGGTTCGCACGGTGGGAACGTGACGGGGGGCGAGGCGCTGTTCGCTTCGGCGTTGGCGAAGCAGCTCATCGACGTCGATTCGGTCGCACAGCGCATCGGTAATGCGGGTTTCAAGCCGGTCGATGCGGCGCGGATCATCGACGGGGCGCGGTTTGGCGGGGGGGACGGCCCGGGGGTTGAAGTGGGCGACGAAGAAGGTGTCGAGGGTGCGGGCGTCGTCGGTGGTGACGACATCGGCGGTCATGATGTTCAGGCCCACACTGGCGATGGCGCCGGCGATGCGGGCGAGGGTACCGGGGGTGTCGGGGGCGCTGACGACGACTTCGGTGACGCTGCGGTCGGGAAGGGGGGTGGAGGTGACGGCGACATCGTCAACGGAGTCGAAGGCGCGAAAGTAGGTCAGGAACTGGCGAAGCATCACGTCGACGTCGGTATATCGGAGGTGGTCGACAGGCAGGGTGTTGACGAAGTGGTCGAGCCGTTGGGAGTCGGCGTCGGTGTTCGCCAGGGCGTCGGCGAGGCGGATGCGCAACTGGTGGCGATCGGAGAAACCGTGGGTCGAAGCGGCGGGGGGGCTGTCGGTGAGCGCAGCGCGCAGCCGTGCGTGAAGCTGGAGAAGCAGAGACGCCGTCCAGTCATTGAGCACATCGGGGCCGACGGTGCTGATGTCGCAGAACGTAAGTGCCGTAAGCTGGTTGAGGCATTCGACGTCGCCGATCCGATCGGCGAGTTCGCCGATGACCTCGGGGTCGCTGATGTCGCGGCGCCGCGCGGTGGTGCTTAGCGCCAGATGATGGCGGACCAGAAATTCGAGGCGTCGTCTCCGAGCGGGGCCAAGCTGCAGCCGGGCGCCGATGGAGGGCATCATGTCGGCGCCGACATCGGCGTGGTCGCCCCCCCGGTTTTTGC
>SKMT01000318.1 GCA_007120915.1 Myxococcales bacterium
AGCGCCGTGAGATGTAATCACCGGCGTTGCACCACCGCCTCCGGCGCCGTTGCACGGGGTTGGTGGCTGTGCTAATTTTGAGGTCGCTTTACGCGTGGCGGTCGTTGCGACCCTTTACTCGCGGGGATGACGAGGAGTTTCTTCATGTCTCAACAGATGGTGATCTATGAAGAGGAGCATCAAAAGCTCACAGAGATCTGTGAACGGCTTGTTCGCGATGCCCTCGCTAAGGCCATCTTTATCGTCGACAAGGACGGACAGTTGGTCACCGCCACTGGTGAAACCGGTGGGATCGACACTACCGGACTGGCCTCGTTGATCGCCGGAGCCACCGCTGCCACCGGCAGCCTCGCCCAGATGCTGGGCGAAGAGGAGTTTCCGGTACACTTCCACGAGGGCTCCAAAAAACATGTGCACGTCTCAGTGATCGGGGAAACACTGATTCTGGTGGTCATCTTTGACGAACGCTCCAGTCTGGGGCTGGTCCGGCTGCGGGTGAAACGAGCTCATGGCCAGATGAAGGACGTCATCGCCAGTGTCCAGCAAAAGGTCGCCGAAGGTAGCGACGAGGACATGGATCTGTTCGGTGAGATCACCGACGATGACATTGACAACCTCTTTAACGACGCATTCTGATTCCGACCGGTTTCCGGGGACCTACGGGACATTGAGTCGGTACTGGCTTAGTGTCTCCGGTGCCGAAGCCGGTGTGCTCCATCACGTCTCTACCCCGATTGCGATCGCCACAGCGGTACCTGGAAGGGGTTACCCTTTGGTTTCCGAAAAATTTGTGTGACATTTCTTCTGGTCGTGGTATAACGCAAGCCAGCAGAGTGACGAGCCCAAATCGACAGATGTCGATTCCGAGACTTCAACCAGCTAATGCAACGCGCCCGGGTTGACACGGCCACCTGATGGCGGCGCGTGGTAGGAAAAGGTTTCTATGTCGTTCATCAACTACGCTCAGCGGGAAATCATCCTCAAGATCGTCTATTACGGGCCGGGGCTGTGCGGAAAAACCACCAACATCAAATTCATCTACTCCGGGACCAACCCCGACGCCCGTGGTAAGCTGGTGAACCTGGAAACCAAGCAGGAGCGGACCCTCTTTTTCGACTTCCTGCCGCTGAGTCTTCCTCCGGTGCGTGGATTCGAGACCCGTCTGCACCTGTATTCGGTGCCGGGCCAACTGTTTTACTCCGCGAGCCGAAAGTTGATCATGAAAGGCGCCGACGGGGTGGTGTTTATCGCCGATAGTCAGCCGGCGCGAAAAGAGGCCAACATCATCTCGATGGAGGATCTGAAAGAAAATCTGGCCGCCTACGGCTACGACATCGACAAGATCCCCTTCGTGATTCAGTACAACAAGCGGGATTTGCCCAACAAAATGCCTGTCGAAGAGATGCGCAAGGATCTCAACCCAGAAGGCAAGTATCCCGACTTCGAAGCCAGTGCCATCGCCCCCGACGGCCCCGGGGTCTTCGAGACACTGAAGGCACTGGTCAAGCAGATCCTGGTGGAACTGAAAAAACAGAAATAATCGGGGAAGTTACGCCAACTTTTCTTTCGAGGTTGAATCAACGGGAATGGATTCTAGGTATAGATCTGTTTTCCCTGTTGACGTTCACCCGGCGGAGAGGAGGCAAAAATGGCGTTAACCTCAGAATTGACCATGGTCCACATGGAGGCGCTCACGGCGATCGGCCGCATCGAGCGCAATCTTCGAACACTGCACCGCGATGACCCGGAGCAATCACGGGCAGTGCGTATCAGTGACCAGCTTGCCCGGTCTTCGGTGCGGCTTCGCCAGAGTCTGGCGCGGTTTTTCGAGCGCGAACAGACCGAACTATTTCCGCGGGTGCGTCGCATCTGCGGCAACGATCTGCAGGAGTTGCAACAACTGGCGGAGTCTCAACATCAGGTGTTGAACCGGCTCGATCAATTCATCGCCACCGTCAGCGAAGATGCGGAATCGGAACGCCCTCAAAGTACAGAATATCTCCATGATCTGGAGCAGCATTTCGCTCGATTTGTCGATGATTTCGAGCAGCGCTGTGCGCTGGAACGGTCGTTTTACCGCTCCTACTCGACGATTCTGTTCCCCGGTGGCGTCGCCACGGACTAGCCTTTTTGCCGGTGGTGCCATCGATGACAACTGAGTCAGCCGCGCGAAGCGCCGTCGACCCGGTAACCCGTAAGGTGCTGGGTATTGATGCGTTTTTGCGTCGTGTCAGCCCCCACAGTGAGCTTGCGGTCCAGCGCTGGCAACAGCTCGCACACGCAGAGTTTGAGTCCGTGGACGCCGTAGAGGCGCAACTGAAGCGGCTCAGAGACCTGGACCAACGGCTATCACCGGCGCTGCTACAGCGGCTCGGCGATGATCTGTGTGCGCTCCCCCCTCTAAAGCGCACTCTGCGTCGGCTCGACGCCTCTCAGACGCTTCGCGACGCCGATTTTTTCGAGGTCAAACGGTTTCTGTATCACAGCAGTGCTTTGCTGGAAGCCGCCGACGGGCTCGACGATTTACCGGGAGCGGACTCTTCGACAGTTGAACGTTTCCGGGATGCGATGGCGACGCTGCACCCGGATCACGCCGGTTCGACGCGGTTCCATCTGGCCGACGAGCTCGACGAAGAGCTGGCGGACAGACGCAACGAACTTCGCCGGCTGCGCAGCGACCTTCGCCGGCGTCGAAACGAGCTGGAAACAGCCATTGTCGATGATCTGGGGGGGCGCTTCGACATCCACGGGCGTTATCATCCCGATGACGGGCCCGTCGATGACGACCGGCTGCGTATTTACGATGGGTATCCGGTCGTCGACGACCGGCGGCTCAACGCGCTGACACAGCGCGTCGACGAGCTGCACGAACAGGTTCGTGACCAGGAGCACCGACAGCGGCGTCGGCTCACTGGGGTGGTCAAAACGCTTCGCGAGGACATCGAACGGGTCCGCAGTCAGTTGGCACAATTTGATCTGCGAGCCAGCCGCACACAGCTTCGCCGCCACATCGACGGCTGCTGGCCGCAGTTGTGCGACCATCTGCCCTGGATGGCATTGGAATCGGGCCGGCTCCCCTCGCTGCTTCGCGCCTCGGGAGTGGATGAAGTTCAGCCGATCGACGTGGCACTTCGCCGGCCGGGCGCGGTGGTGCTGGGGCCGAACATGGGCGGCAAATCGGCACTTCTGAAGCTGGTGGGGCTGGCAAGTTGGTGCGCCGCGATGGCGATGCCCATCCCGGCGCAGAGCTGCGGGGCAGCCCGGATGGAGCGGATCGTGTATGTGGGAAGCGAAGCGGCGGGGTCGGCGGAACCGACGGACGGGTTGTCGTCGTTCGGTCGTGAAATCCGGCGCTTTACCCGCTTCTGGGACGCTGAGGGAACCACGCTGTGGTTGCTCGACGAGCCCTGTCGAGGCACCCACCCCGAGGAGGGAACCCGGCTGGCGGCCGCGATCATCAACCGGTTGATCGAACGGGGCGACCGGGTTGTCGTTGCCACTCACTTCCCCGGGCTCGCGGACCGAATCGACGCCACGCGGTTGCGCGTTGCCGGATTGGACGCTGACACCGAGCAGTTGGCCATGGCCCTCGAAGAGGCCCGATTGGAGGGGCGACCACTTCACGAGCCGCTTCGAGCGATGATGGATTACCGGGTTGTCGAAGACCCGAATGGTCAGGTGCCGCGCGACGGGTGGCGGATCGCCCGGGCGCTGGGCCTGGAGATTCCGGAAGATGATGTTCACTGATTTCGGCGGCTTAAAGCTCGGCGGCGATCTGCTGGATGGTCTCCCAGGCGCTCTCCACATGCTGCTGGCGGGTGTGCCATTGGCCGATGCTCATTCGCAGACAGAAGTCTTCGCCCAGTCGGGTGTGGGTCAGATGCAACTCGTCGCGTTGGCGCAGTTGGGCGAGCAACTGCTTGTTTAGGGCCTCTGGGTCACCCGACCGGGGGAGATACCGAAAGCAGACCAGCCCGAACGGCGAAGGAGCCATCACCTCGAAATCGGGGTGGTCCTGGACCTGTTGGCGAAACTGTTCGGCAAGTTCGATGTGTCGTCGAAGGATCGTTCGCAGCCCGTCAGCGCCGTAGCTTCTCAGTACAAACCACAGTTTCAGCGCCCGGAACCGCCGTCCCAGCGGGATTCCCCAGTCTCGAAAATTGACGACCTCGTCGTCGTGAACCGTCTTCAGGTACTCCGGCGATGCCCGGAACGAGCCCACCAGGGCGTCGACGTCGCGAACGAAGTACGCCGAACAGTCGAAATTCGTCATCAGCCACTTGTGGGGGTTGAACACAAATGTGTCGGCCCGGTCGATGCCATCGAGGATCCAGCGTTTCTCCGGCAAAATAGCAGCCGATCCGGCATAGGCGGCGTCGACGTGAAGCCAGCAGTCGTAGGCATCGGCGATGTCACCGATCTGCTCCAGCGGGTCCACGGCCGTCGACGAGGTGGTGCCCACCGTGGCGATGACCGCCAGCGGGGTGCGACCGGCGTCAATGTCGGCCTCGATGGCACTACGCAGCGCCTCTGGACGCATCGCAAACCGGTCGTCGACGGCGATGTTGCGCAGGTTGTTCAGCCCGAACCCCGCCAGTTTGACCGCCTTGTCCACCGATGAATGGGCCTGCTCCGAGGCATAAATCACCCAGTCATCTCCGCCCTCTCTCATCCCGCTTCTGCCCACCTCTCCCTTCGTGGCTTTCTCACGGGCGGTCAGAAGCGACACCAGCGTCGAAGACGATGCCGTATCCTGGATCACGCCCGTGAAGTCGCCGGGAAGCTCAAGCAGCTCGGCGAGCCACTGCATCATCTTCTGTTCGAGTTCCGTGGCTGCCGGCGATGTCTCCCAGGACATACACTGGGCGCCGATCGCGGCGGTCAGCATTTCGGCAAGAACGGAGGGGGGGCTGTGGTTGGCCGGAAAATAGGCAAAAAAGCCGGGGTGGTTCCAGTGGGTGAGCCCGGGGAGAATCTGATCGAAGAAGTCAGAAACGATCGCCTCCATCTCTTCGGGCCGTTCCGGAGGATCATCGGCGATCCGCTCGCGAATCTCCCCCGGTTGGACATCGGGGAGCACCGGGTAACCCGTTGGATCTTCGAGGTAATCGGCCATCCAGTCGACGAGCCGATGCGCTGCCTTTCGAAATTTCTTGGGATCCATCGAGACTTCCTATTTCTCGTCAGCGCCGCGCCCACCAATGAACGTCGTTATTGGCGGGCAGCCGCCTGGTCTCGACGTGGTCAAAACCATGGGACTGCG
>SKMT01000537.1 GCA_007120915.1 Myxococcales bacterium
CATTTACGATCTTAATCCGATCATTAACGACGGGGGAGGCTTCATCTGATCATGGCCTCCCGGAACATGCAATCCGCTCTCGCACCCTCCAGGGCCATCTATAGCTAACTCCCTTCGGCCGTTGGCCTCCGGTCGGTCGGGGCTACGCTCGGGCGAACGAGCCTCCGGTGGTCTCTCCAACCCTCCCACTATCCGACTCTCCAACTCCCCTATTTCTCCGTCTGGATCTTCTCGCGCTCCATGATCTTGTTGTGCACAAACTGCGCGAGTTGACGGCCGATGTACGACATGGCGCTGATTTCCTGGCCCGAAAAGCTGGTCCCGCTGTTTTTGTTCAGCACCTCGATCGCCCCGTAGACCCGTCCCTCATGTTGAATCGGTGAGCAGGCCAGGCTTGTCGTCTCGTAGCCGATCGACTCCGAGATCTCTTCGTAAAATCGGGGATCTTCCTGGGCGTCGCTGATCGCCAGGCTGACGCCCTGCCGTGCGCAAAAGCCTACGATGCCCTTGCCCATGGGAACCCGAAAGTCCATCACTTCTTCGGCCTTCGGGCCCCGGGCGGTCGCAAAGTACAACTCCTTGCCGCTGACGTCGGCGAACAGAACCGACCCGCTTTCAGCGTCCAGCTTGTCCACCACCATATCCATGACGATGTCGACGGCTTGTTCCATCGATTTGTTGCCTTCGTGGATCTCCTGAATCTCCAGGAAGACATCTTCGATCAGCGTCTCCGACACCTTCTGATCATCCTCCTCCTGCCGGCCAATACCCACGGCACGGTGCTCCGAGGTCTTGCTTCTCTCCTCGGAAACCACCCGCGTCTCTTCCTCCTCTTCGTCAGCACTCTGCAGCGCTTCGAAGGTAGACGAGCCAACCTCCATGTCCCCTCTTTGAGTCTTGTCCTTCTCCGGGGGAGGCTCACCGGCCTCCGCACTGACAGCGGGCCGCGAAGGTGTCTTTGGCTCCGGTTCGGGTTCCGGTTCGGGTTCCGGTTCGGGTTCCGGTTCCGGTTCCGGTTCGGGTTCTGGTTCGGGTTCTGGTTCGGGTTCTGGTTCCGGTTCGGGTTCCGGTTCGGGTTCCGGTTCGGGCTCCGGCTCCGGTTCTGCAACGGCATCCATCATCTCCGTTTTGGCCGCCTCTTCGGGCTCTTCGTCGGCCTCGACCTCCTGGATCACGAAGACGCGCTGAGAGGTGGCATCGGTGACGTGAATCGAGCCGTCTTTCTTGATGTCCGCCATCACACTGCGGACCATCGCCTCACCGGTTCGCTCCAGTCCCTCTTTTAGAGCCTTCGTCCAGTTCGGCGCCTCCACGCGTACCGTCACATCAAACCCACCCTCTTCCTCTGCCGGAATGAACACTTCGTAAAGCATCACACCTCCTGAAATTACTGCCCCGATCACGGGACGTTCCACCGGATCAACTATCCGCGTTTCGGTTGTCTTACACCACATTCCCCGCTGCGGCATCCTCCATGGGAGTCACACTCCTCATCGGCCTGGCCGTCGACGACGTAACCCAGCCCCCGGGCGGCCTGCGCATCGATCCGTTCAAGCCGCTTTGAGTCAAAGCGATAACCGCAGTGAATGCACTGGTCGACGAGCCGATCCTCTACCAGTGCCCGCGCAGCCAACACCCGGCGTTTGCATTCCGGACACTGCCCGGCCCGAAAGCCTATCTGGGGCTCGACTGGTTGGGGGAACTCACCGGCGGATTGTCCGTGGTCTGACATCTGGCTTGCCCCGGATCACAACTGGCAAAAAGACGACATCCCCGACCATAGTCGGGCGGGGCCGTCGGGGGCAAGCGCCTCGGCATCTTCCTTCCCCGGTCTGCCGATCATTCTCGTCGCCGCGCCAGGTCCTGGGCGATGGTCTGCAGGATGTCATCCAGTTCCGCCACAACTACCGGATCGGTGCTGAGCCGCCGGGTCAACTCTTCACGATACGCCTCAAGTCCCTCCAGCTCGCTGCGCTCAATGCGGTCGGTGACCACTTCATCCACCACTGCCCCCAGCAGCTCGGAGGGCTGGCGCACTTCGTTGAACACCACGTCCTCCACGATCGCTTCGAGCCGGGCTCGAAGCTTTGCTCCCACCTCGTTGACATTGCGAGTCGGCTCCGAGACATCCGCTTCCGATTTGCTCTCTTTGACCTCCGGTGGTTCTGCTTCGTTGTGTGCCTCGCGAATACGCTCGCACATTCCAGCGGCGATATCCGCGGCCGTTCGTCCATTCGTTGATCCGATATCCATCGATAAGCCCTTGCTACCGGTTGGTTCGTGGTTGGCTGCTTACTGTTTTTGCTCGGCCAGCTCATGTTCCAGCGGCACAACCACCGGATCGGAGGTATCATCGAATTCTTCAACCTGCCGAAGCTGTTCCCAGCTTTCACGAAGCTGACGGGCGAACTCCTGATACGGACTGTCGGCGAGTCGCTGCTCGTCGAGCCCGTCCAGAACCTTGAATCCCCGGCGCATCCGCCCTGCGAAAAAACAGGCCTCCGCCAGGTACAGAGCCGGCAGAATGGCATCGCGATCTCTGCGATGGACTTTCATCAGAAGACGCATCGCTTCCAGCGGGCGCCCGCTGGCGGTTAGCACCGCCCCCTGCAGCGCTTCTGCCACCTGCGAGTCCTCTGCATGCTGCGCTGCACGCTCGCAGGCTTCCATCGCCCTCTCGTAGTATCCAAAATTCATCCACACATACGCCTTCTTAAGCAACTGGCGCGCCGTGGCATCCGATTGTTGTCGTTGCTGTGTCTTCATGGTCCTCTCCCTTCTGTATTGTTAGATCATACCCGCATATTGTTGATCGCCGATTTCGCAGTGTCGTGGCGCACCTGCATCAGATTCGACAGCGTCTCAAACTCCCGGTTGTGCTGCTGCATCTGATTTTGCAACTCCAGATATTGCAGATTGAACGCCTGGTTTTGTTCCTGCATCTCAAACATCTGATCCAACTGGTCATCCTGGGCGTCGGGCATCTGATCGGGGGCGCTGCCCTTCAGCTCCCGCAGCCCATCGGCCGCCTGGCCGACCAGCTCTCCTCCCGGCAGCGCCGGGGCCACCGCTGAGACCCCCGCCAGGGCTCCATCGGCGACCTTCGACATCACCGAACCGAATCCCCCCTTCTCTTTGTCCTGTGCCTCCTCTGCCCCCTCGTTGTGCTTGACCACATCCTGCGCTTGCGTCGTGGTGTTTGAACCGACTCCATCGATCGACATGGCTTTCTCCCTGTTGCAGTCTCTCAGTATTCTCGTCACTTCTGCCTCTGCTATCAGATGGACCCACCGCCGTTTGCGAACCGGTGACACACCCACAGGGGGCCCACGTTTCTATTGTCGACGATTTGCACCCCGATTTTTCGTATCAGCCCCGATTTTTTTTCCATCCGACCATCAGATCGCCCACTCCTATCACCGTAAACCATTGAAATAGTGCCGGTTTCGACGATCTGAAAAATCTGGAGATTTTTTTGGTGTTTTCGCCGTTCTCCGATCGCGATCTTCGTCGGATCATCCGATCTTCGACCTGGGCTCCACGATTCACCACCCAGAACTCACGACCCGAGACGCACGACTCGCCGCCCGCTTGCCGCCAGTTTTCACCGCCCGGTATACTGACCGCTGTGCTTTCCCGTCGCTGCGATGGGAATGGCGCCGCCAGAAGAGCCGTTTGCGTCGTTAGTCGATTCTCTCCTTTCGACGGGATGTCCCATGAGTTCCAGTGAGCTGACCATTGATGCTGCCGACCTGCGTATCGTGCTTGAAGGTGATGCCCAGCGCATCGCCGAAGCCTACGAGTCGTTGCGCCCCGTCGTCGTCGACCAACTGCAAACGGCGATGCGCCAACAGTCCGCCCATCACCCCCACGTCGACCTGCGTCCCTGCCAGGATCCCGATGCTACTCAACCAATGCACCGCCCCGGCGACCTGATCAACAACCGCTCCGATGCGGAGCGAATCCGCAACGAGAAACTCGCGCAGCGGCAATGTCGATTTGTCGCCTACAACGATATGTGCCGACAGGTCGCTTTTTTTAAGCGAGAAGAATTTGAAAAAAGCCTCTTCGCGCCCTTCGTCGATTACACTCAGGTGCACACATTTCACATCAGTGGGGAGGCGGTCAGGCAACTGGAGGAGAACATCGAGCTGGGAACACCGCTGTGGCGAGAGCTGACACGCCAGGGCCAGGCGGCCATCTCCGAAGTTTCCGATGATGGTGAATCACCATGAGCAGCGTCGATATCAGCGTCGGACATCGATGGCAGGATGACGTCCGACATATCCATTCGCTTCGCGCTCATCGCCCGGCTGACACCACCCTGAACCTGCTGGAACTGCGAGACATCGTCGACATCGTGATCGACGGCACCAACCTGACCGCCCCCGTCTCCGAAGAGGCGATCTTCGGGTTGTTCGAAAGCACGTTGGCCGCTCTGGTCCAGCTTGCCGAAGAGCAGTCCAACAAAGCGATCATCGAATTTCACTATCAGCCCTGGGAGCTGACACTCGTTCCCGACGGCCCGGTGTTGCGGCTGAGTCTCTACAGCGTCGACCGTCATCGACACGTGGTCGCCCGCGATCTTCGCATCGACACCGGTTCGTTCATCAACGCTGCCTGTGATGCCGCCGGCGAGCTGCTCACCGGGCTGTTTCGCATCTCCGAGCACTTCTCTTCGCACAACCGTGTGCGCAACATCTCCCAGTCGATGGCCCGACTGAAACGACTTCGCCACCACCGGTTCTGCCCCGTCGACCCACCAGATGCTGTGGAATCACCGGCGATGCGCGTCGGCTCCACATCGTCACGTGAATTGTCACTGGGCTACCGCTTCAATGCTTCGGACCCCCCCCTGGTAAACTACCGCGGCGAACACGTCTTCGATCTGCACGCTCTTCTGTTCGACGGACAGGTGCAGGCCGAATTCGATACCCGAACCATCGTGCTGTCGAAGAGCTATCCGTTTCTTGCCATCAGCAGTCTGATGGACCGAGCCCGTCAGTTGTTCAACCAGCTCGAAAGCAAAGCGGACGCCCCCTTTGTGCTCGACGAGCATCTCGCCCACCTACACCTGAGCGTGCGCGGCAGCGGCACCGAATGGAACCTGTCGGTGCGCGACGCCGAACGCGGTGAACTCCACGACTGGAACCTCCCGCCCCACCAATGCCTCGACGCCCTCGTGTCGGTGGCCGAATTGTTCGTCCAGGACCTGGTGCAGACCAACGCCCACCTGGAGGTCAACGAG
>SKMT01000126.1 GCA_007120915.1 Myxococcales bacterium
TCGCGACGCTAATAGTGCAGGTTCGGAACATGGATACAACGCGTCCGGTAATGAGGAGGAGCTACTGAACATCAAATTCGTCGAATTTCCATTTCAAGTCGCGGGCGGATGTTGTCCTGGTCGCCCGGCAAGTATTGATGCTCATCGTCGTTGGGCATCTGCCAGGTGTCGTTAAAATCCCACTCATCGCTCGTCTTGCCAATCAGTCCCTGACCTTTTCATCACCGGAGACCACACCGGTGGCGGAAAAATTCTCGATTGTACCATCGGCGTGGTAACCTACCAGCCCACCAACGTGCTCGAAACCACAGGCGTCATCCTCGTGACCGCCGGCGTCGTTATCGTCGGCATATCCGCCGCAGTGGTTGGGGGGCCAATAATATCGACACACTCTTCGTCGTACTCCGTCAGGTCGAAATCCTCGCAGGAGACGATGGGATCTTCTCCCAGGCGACGATGATAGACCAGATGCCCCTGTGTTGCCACTGAGGCTGGTTACTGGTGGTTGGTGTTTGGTTGTTGGTTATCGCCAACGGCTGGCGATGGTATACACGGGGCGTGCGGAAAATGCGTCGCAAATCTCACCGTTGATCCTCTCCAGCTATCCGGAGTGTTTCATGCCTGCATTCAAATTCATCGCCGAGGTCTTTACTCGCCGTAAGTTCAAGGGGTTGTCGCAGAAGCAGAACGAGGCGCTGATCGACGCGCTCGCCGCCGCGAAGGCGATCGACGGGGAGTTGAAAGACGTGGAGCGCAAAGAGTTGATGGCGATCGTCCAGAAGCTGGACTGGAACGCCGGCGAGTCGATGGAGTCCTACATCGACAGATCCATCGAACAGGCCGTCAAGATTGAGCCGCGCTCCGATGAACTGGGCGAATTCTTCGACAGCATCGGCGATCGGCTTGAGGAGGACTGGCTTAGAGAGGAGGCGTATTACCTGGCAGCACGGATTGTGCTGGCCGACGAACAGATCGTCGAAAACGAACGCCGACTGCTGCAGGCGATGGTCGAAGGGCTGGGCGTCGACTCCGATCGCCAGCAGTTGATCATGCGCAAGCTGTACGACGAGGTCGACGTCGATGTCACCACCGCGCGCACCGCGCCCCCCAGGGAAGAGCCGCGGGATTGATCAGTCGACATCCGACGCTTGTTCAAGCTGCGGGTCGACTTCAGTTTCGAGAAACTCAAAGATCGATCGGTAGTAGCGAAGCCGGTTGTCCAGCCCGCTGATGCCGTGGCCTTGCCCCTCGAATTCTTCGTAGGTCACCGGCAGATTCAACTCTTTGGCTGCTTTGGCGAACCGCTCGCTCTCATCGGCGGGCACTCGGCTGTCGTGGGTGCCGTGGGTGAGAAGCAGCGGGCTTTCGAGCCGATCGATGTGGGTGAGCGGAGAGCGTTGTTCCAGGCGTTCGGGCTCCTCGTCGGGATCCCCGGCGAGAAGGACCAGCCAGTCGGGGATGTTGCTGGTGTTGTAGAAGTGAAGCAGATCGCTGACCCCGGCGTGGCTGTGGCCGAACCCGAAGGGGTAGAACTCATCGCGCTCATTGGTCTGAGGGGGAAACGTCAAGGCTCGCATCGTGGCGTAACCGCCGTGGCTGGCGCCGCGCACCCCGATCTGGTGGGGCTGAAATCCGTGGTGTTCCTCCAGCCAGCGCGCCGCGTAGATCAAGTCCACGATGTCGTCGCCTCCCAGGTCCCCGTCGTTCAACGCCGCAAACTCGGCGCCGAACCCCCGGGAGCCTCTGGGGGCGGGGCTGAGGGTGGTGATACCAGCCTCGCACATGATCTGGTAGGGGGTGCGAAAGTTGTTGGACCCGCCGTAGAAGGCGGTGATCTGGGCGATTCGCTCTGTTTTTGGAGGTTGGTCGCGCGGCTCGTACAGATAGGCGTGTAGCATCCTTGTTTCGCCGTCGACCTCGTCGAAGGTGGGGTATTCGATGCGCTCCACGTCGCACTGTACGATCTCGTCGGCCAACTCGTCGGGAATTCCGGCGAAGTATTCCGTGACCAGTTGTGGTGCTTCGTCGGCGTCGTCCAATGCATCGAGCCCCGCTTCGATGTCGATGCTCGCTTGCTCCATGCGAAACGGAGTGTCCACGGAACTGAGCGCCAACAGCGCCTCTCCGGCGTGGTCGTCGCGTACGGTGATCGACTCTCCGCGGCGTTGGGACCACAGCAGTTCCCCGTCGGTGGGATCTCGCAACTCGGCGATGGTGCCGTAGGGAAGGTCCAGAAGCACGAGCAACACCGGGGGGTGATCCTGGCGCTCGACGACGATGGCGCTGGCGATGTCGTGCTCCAGATCGGTGAGCCGTTCGCTTTCACCGGTCTCGAGGTCGTGGCGGTAGATGTTGTTGATGCCTCGTTTCGCGGAGACATACAGCAGTTGATTTCCGTCGTAGGTGTCACGCATCGGCGACAGCGTCAGGTGTTCGACACCCCGTTCGAGCAGAAACTCCGGTTGTGATGGCTCGGAGATGGAAAACCGGCCGATGTTGGTGGTGTTGCGATTGCCGTCGTGCTGCATGCGCACCACCACCGATTCGTCGTCGTCGGAGAAGTCCATGCCCGTCCAGGTCAATCGGTCCTCTCCCCCTTCGTCACACCAGATCTCGGTGTCTTCATCCGTCTCCAGATCGCGGATGTGCAGACAACTGTTGAAGGGCTCCGAGCTGCCATGGCGCACCACGTATCCCAAAAGTGTGTGATCGTCGGAGAACCCGTAGCCGTACAGATAGTCGACGTCGGTCAGCATCTCCATTTCACCGCTGTCCAGGTCCAGGGCATACAGATTGAAGACCTCGTCGTTTTGCTCGTCGGCCATAAACAGCAGCCGTTCCAGCACGTCGTTGTACTGAGCCCGGCGCCAGTTGCGCGTCGACCAGTCGACGTCGTGGACGCGCTCTCCCTGGGTGACGTCGATGCGCTCGTCGTCCTCATCGAACCTCAGAAGCTGCATCCACTCGCCGTCCGGCGTGGTCTCGAAGTAGACCATGAACCCGTATTCGAGCTTCGGGGTGAACCGGGTGTAGGGGAAGCCCTGGATGTAGGGATACAGATCGATGGACCGGTCGCGGAAGTCGACGACGAACTCACCGTCGGCGGCCTTCTCTTCGAGTTGATCCAACTGCTCGTCGACCGTCTCTTCGGGCTGCTGTGCAACGTCCGGGTCATCGTCGGCGGTGTCGGGCGTTGAGCAGGCGACAAGCATGGCCACCACGGCGGTAGCACAGATGTAGGTCAGGATACGAAGGCGCATAGGAAGATGCTCCCCGAAAGATGGTGGGTGTTGTTCGTTGGCTCAGTAGTCGCTGATGGGGCGCGAGCTTCCGGGCTTTCCACCGGCGAGGGTTCGCCGATCCGGTTTGCCGCTGCTAGTCGACAGCTTGGTGCCGAGCTGCGGGTTGTCGCTGCGGGCGATGGAGTTGCTGTGGCCCGGCTGCGCTTCGCTGAGGGGACGGGAACTGCCCGGCTCAGCGCTGGAGATGGTACGTCGGTCATCCCGACGGTTCGCCGGGGGGCTGACGGTGGCCTGACGTGGCTCAAACAGCGGATGCCACGACTCGTCGAGCACCGTTTCGAGCCGCCGGCGCCCACCGTGGCCCACCGATTCTCCCAGCACCTGGCAGACCACCTGGGTGAATTCGAGCCCAAAGGAGACGTCCACACTCAGCTTCTCGGCCACAGAGTGATACAGCGTCTCCAGATCGCAGCCCTCGCCATCGGCGTGGTTGCGCATCAGTGCTGCCAGCGGATCAGGCAACTCCTCGGCAATCGCGTCGGCGTGGGTGGGCCGAAGACAGCTCGCCAGGTGCTTGAGCACATGGTCGATCAGACCGTCGGCGCGGGTGCGTTCGTCAAGACCGGTGCGGTGCATCACTCGCATCAAAAAGATTTCGTGCGTCATCGTGTCATCCTTATGGTTGGAACGAACGGCTGGGGGCGGACGTGTCCACTGTTGTGTCGACGGAATGAAACCCGTCTGTTTTTGGGCAAGCAGTTAAGCTAGCCACGTCTGGTGCAATGTAAAGCGAGTGTAACAACAGCAGTTACGGAATCTCCTCGCCCAGCTTCTTGGTGCGTTCGATCTTGCGGTCGATCAGTTCCACGCGTGGATCATCGGCTTCCAGGCATTCGCTGGCTGTTTCGCGCAGCTCTTTTGCCCAGGCTTCGATCTTGCCCATCGAGTCGCCGCGAAGATCGGCCAGATGTTCCACCGCCAGCGCTGCCATCTCGTTGCGACAGCCTCGCGACGGGTTTTGGCGCGGCTCGGTGCGTACGTCGACAGCTTCGGGAGAGCCGGCCTCGTCGGTACCGACGGTGAGCCGATACGCCTGGTAGGTCTCCTCGCTGAGCCCGCGCAGGTGGATGCGGTCGAACATCTCCAGTGCTTCGGACCCGGGCATCATCCCCGCCATCTGCTGGACGGGACCCAGATTCAGCGACAGCTCCACATCGTAGACGCTGCGCGGCTCCAGCTCTCCGTCGAACACCTCGTCGAGATCGGCGCCGAAGGCGACATGCAGCTCCACCAGATCGTCGTCGCGGTCGAACAACTCGGCGTCGAACTCACCACCGGGGAAGAACCCGTCGGCAAGTCCCAGAAGCTGTTCGATAGCCATCCGGGTCTCGGGGCTGTCATCGAACGCCGCCACGGCGGCCGCGCCCAGCGGGATGGCACCGCCACCGTCGGGCACGAAGGACTCCAGCGCCAGCGCCCGGGGCATGGGAATGAAGTTGCTGATCGTATCTTCCGTGGTCGCAAAGGCGGTGCGCGGATACTGGGTGGCCACCGTCAGAAGGGGGAACAGCGCCGGGTCATCACTGAAGGGCAACACCGATTCTTCGACCGGTTCGGAGCCTGGGCCGAAGTCCTGCCCCATCGCCTGCGGGCCCCCATCGTCTTCGAAGCGCGACCAGTGCGGCAACATCCCCAGCTCGCTGACCGCCGATGTGTCTCCCTGAAACGTCAGGTTCAGGAAGCTGTCGTCCGTGGCGAACCCGGCGACCTCCAGGCGGCGGTCCATCGCCTCGCGAAGCGCGATTCCGTGCTGGGTGCGGCTTGTGTAGTAGTCGACCATCAGCGCGCCATCATCCCCGGCGTCGAAGACCACCGAGAGGTCTTCACTCTCGGCGACCACCGGGTCGTTGGCCACGGAGGCGGCGGCGACGCGTGCGACGCCTTCGAGGTAATGCTGGGGCTGGCCTGCCTCGCCGATCATGTCGTGTTCGGCGGCGAACA
>SKMT01000358.1 GCA_007120915.1 Myxococcales bacterium
CAGTTCCATATAAGCGGTGATGTCTTCGAATCCGCGGCCCAGCTCGGGGATGGTCAGCGCGCCGTCGTCGAGTTGGAGCATGCCCGCACCTTCGAGTCGCTCCCAGGTGCCGTTGAGCCGCGCTTCCAGTTGGAGGATGCCCTCCGGGTCCTGAAGCATGTCGGTGAACAGGTAGGCGGGCACGAGCTGTTCGAGGTCCAGTGGCTCGGTCTGCAATGCGAACTCCAGTTCGCCTTCATCTTGCCAGGGATCGTCGCCTTCCCAGCCGATGACGTCGAGATCGATGGGGAAATCGCCCTGAAAGGCCAACAGCTCCTTGTCTTCACGGGTGATGTGTCCGCCGACGCCCACCCGGTTGTCGGCCCCGGCCAGTGACACCTGGGCGGAGCCGTGACCCCGATCGCCGAGCTGGGTGTCGTAGACGCCGGCGCTGATGTCGAACTCAGGGGCGCGCACGCTGCCGCCGAGCTCGATGTCGGCGCCGGCGTATCCGTCAACGCGCGCGAGAGTGTAGTCGATGGCGCTGAGCCGGGACAGCTCCACATCGTGCAGCCGCCACTGAAAGTCGATGGGCAGATCGCTGATCTGCTCACCGGCGAGCAAGGTGGTGATCGGCAGGGGGACTTCTCCGGCGCCGGTGAAGACGTCGTCATCACCCCAGGTTAAGTGCATGTGATCGAAGACTGCCATTTCGTCTTGAATGCTCGCGTCGAGCTGAAAGGCGAAATCGCGGTAGTAGGACCAGCCCGCTTCATCGACAAAGAGGCGGATGTCACCCCGGGGGTCGGCCAGGGTGCCAAATGCGGCGAGATCGAAGGTTGCTTCGCCGGTGAGGTTATCGTCGCGTAGATCT
This sequence comes from Myxococcales bacterium, assembly GCA_007120915.1. Classification (GTDB taxonomy): domain Bacteria; phylum Myxococcota_A; class Bradymonadia; order Bradymonadales; family Bradymonadaceae; genus SLJM01. The sequence continues at coordinate 854 of SKMT01000358.1, forward strand.
TCGAGTGGAACCAGCTCCAGGTCGAAGGAGGGCACCTGGGCGTAGGCCTGGAAGGGGAGTTCGCGAAGCTCTTCTCGCCACAGGTCCGGTTCTTCCATATCGTCGACGAAGGTGACGAGCCACTCCTCGAAGGGAAAGGGGGTGATCGCGCCAAGTTGGGCGACCGTTTCGTCTTCCCAGTCGACGTGGGCGCGAAAGTCGAGCCCGTCGCCGTCGTCGACGGCCGGTTCGTATAGAAGTTCGGCGACGGCATCGAGGTTGCGCAGATCAATGAAGTCATCGCCAATCTCGCCCTGCATCCGGAAGTCGTCGACCTCGGCATCCAGATCGACGAAGGGCCGTTCGATGGTGCCGGAGAACTCGAACTCCAGGTCGACGAGTCCGTCGACGCCGTAGGCGTTCAATTCGGGGGCGACGGCGTGGAATTCACGCAGTTGACGGGGGTGGATGCGGGTCCAGATGTCGGTGTGGCGTCGCACGAAGAACTCGACGTCGCCCTCCGCCAGGTCCAGCGCCACCGGGATGGAGGCGGAGGCGTCGGCGGCGGGTTCGCCAAAGGCGGATGCCTCCAGGTTGCGCAGCTCGAAGCGCTCGTCGTCATAGTCGGCGTCGACGACGGCGCCGAAGGGGCCGACGCCGTCGACGTGAAGCTCATCGAGCCAGGCATCGAGCTCGCCGGTCGGTGCGGTGGCCGTGCCACCGACGCGAGCCTCCGCCTCCAGAGAGCCGACAAGGTGGGGCAGGTCGGGTACGAACTCGTCGAGGTACAGCCCGTGGAGTATGGACTCGATGTCCAGGTCGACCATCGCCTGGAGTTGCTGGTCGACGTCGGGATGGACATGGCCGTCGACGAACAGCGACTGGTCGTCGTCGCTGGAGAACAGAAACTCGTCGGCCTCGGCGCGGGTGCCAGTCCAGCGCAGTGTGGACTCCGGGGTGGATCGCCAGCTTGCGCGGTCGGTCTCGAGGGTGAGGGCCTGGACTTCGCCGGCTTCGTAATCGGGCTCGAATTCAAAGTCCGCCGCTGCAGCAAGCTGTTGGTCCGCCCGGCGCTGTACGTCGAGGGTGAACCGCCCCTTGCGCAGCTCTTCGAGCATGGTGACCGTCGCCGCGGCACTGTCGACCCGTTCGTCTTCGTAGCGAATCCGGGTAGCTGTTACGCCGAGATCGCCGGTAGGGTCGTCGACTGTGCCCTGCATGTCGATGTTCAGAGCTACGGAGTCGGTGCTGGCGTCGAAGGGTTCGGAGTCGATGTCGGAGGCGGAGGCGTCGCCGGCGATGGCGAACCGCTCGATCATCTCCATCGGGTCGTCGGATCCGGTGAGGGTGACGTCGGCGTCGAAATCGGCTTCGGCACCGGCGACGGTGGCCTCATCTGCGGAGATCTGGTCGACATCAGCGGTGATTCGTCCATCGAAGTGGTCCAGGGGGATGTCGGCGTCGACAAGACGGAACTGCCCGTCGAACCCGGCGTCGACGGATCGAAGGGTCACGTCCGGTGTCTCAACCTGGGACGTTCGAAATTCGATCTGGCCATCGGAGTCGGCGGCCGTTGCCCCGGGGCGGGGCATCTGAATGGTTCCGTTGAAGCGCATCCGGCTCGATTGAGCGGCGACGTCCGGGGTGGAGACGCGGCCTGTACGTGCGTTCAGGTCGACCTGGACACTCCGAAGCGGCATATCACCGGTTGTGAGCCGGGCGTCGGCGCTGAGCTGCCCGTCGGCGGATTCGACGTCAAAGTCGGGGCCGGAGAGCCCGTCGGCAGCGAAGGTCGCGTCGCCGCGGGCGCGGTCCACCAGCAGTTCGCCGTCGTCGGAGAATAACTCCCCGTCGTAGTCCGCCTGCAGGCTCGCGGCGTTTAGTTGCGGGGAGCGAAGCCCCTGGACGTCGGCGTCGACGTTGGCGATGACGCGGTCGGGCTGTGCCTGGTCGCGTTGTACGGAGGCGGCGATACGGGCGGAGTCGACGTCGCCTTCGGGCGAGCGGACCCCGGCCGCGGAGAGGCGAGCGTCGTTTTCGAAGTCGCGAAGCGCCGCCAGCGGCTCGTCGACGGGAAGCCGGGCAGTGGCGCTGCCGCGGTCGGAGATCTGGAAGCTGGATGCGGCGTAGTCTTCGAAGCGGAAGCCGCTGGCTGTGGCGTCAATTCGGTAGTCGCTTCGAAATTCGGTGGCTGCAGCGTCGGTGCGGTCGACGGTCAGGTCGAGTTCGCCGTCGCTGGAGGCGAGCTGGATGTCTTCGATGTCGAGCCCGGCGATGTCCCAGTCGGCGTCGACCTGCATGGAGCGAAGCAGCCCGGCGATCTCGTCGGGATCCTCGAAGTCGACGTCGTCGATGTCGGGGTCGAAGTGCAGATCCAACTCCAACTCGCTGTCGGCGCGTTCGGCGCGAAGCGCGGCGCGTTCGTCGTCGATGCGTCGGTCGTCGTGGAGGTGGGCGGTGGTGAACATTCGGGCGGTGGCGCGGCCATCGAGATCGAGGCGGGCAGCGCCGATCAGGTCCAGGTAGGGGGTCAGCGCGCCGATGTTGTAGCCGTCGATGACGCCGTCTTCGATGGAGGCGGCGGCGTAGAGCATGTCCGCGGCGTAGGTCTCGTCGATGAGCGTGTCGTCGAGGCGGACTCGAACTTCTGCCTGCAGGTCATCAGGGTCGAACCCGCGGCCTTCGATGCGGGCGAGCGCCGAGGTTTCGACGGCGGGGATTTCAGGGTCGACAATCCATTGGTGCAGATCGAACTGGGGTGCTTCGACGACGGCATCGTAGCCGGGTTCGTCGGCGTCGTAGTCCGTCAGTTCGGCGGAGGCGGTGATGGGCTGGGCGGCGTCGTCGTGGTCGACTTCGGCGTCGAGCACCAGAATCTCGTCGTCGAGCGCGACGTCGCCGGCGAGATGAAGCGGATGGGTCAGTTCGACGTCGGGGGCGGCCCACAGAAGGGCGGCTTCGTCGATGGTCCACCAGCCCAGGTCGACGGCGACCCGTTCGAAGCCCGGTTCGATTATGTCGCCGGCCTCCCAGGCGTCGATCTGGCGCTGGAGGGTGGGCAGCAGCACATTTGCCGACAGGTCCCCGCCCTGGAGCCAGCGGTCGACGTCCACCGAATCGATGGAGACGGCGACGGTGGACGTCGACAGGATGGCGTCGATGTGGGCGACCGATGCGTCGACCGGTTCAGGAAGAATATCGGCCTGTAGTTCGGCGAGCAGTTCATCGACGGAGGCTTCGATGTTGTGGCCCTGCATCGCCAGCTCGGCGGTGGTGGTCACGTCGGTGGCCCACATGGCGACGGGGGCGCGGGGTTCGGCGATGGCGGCGAGCTGTTCGGGAGCGAATCCGGCGTTGAAGGCTTCGCGCAGCTCGTGGGCGGTGGTGGCGTCGTCCATCTCGGCGATGCGCTCGCCTCGCCAGGTGTCGAGTTCCGGGGGGGCGTCGTCGATGTCGACGGTTTCGTCGAAGTAGGCGACGGCGGCGTCGGTCAGCTCGACGGCGTCGACGTATACCGGCCAGTCGAAGGGGTCGACCACCGGTTCGGGGTCCGGTTCGACAACGAGCTCCCAGTTGAGCACTTCGTCGTCGTAGGTGCGCACGGTGGCAGTGGCGCCCTGGGCGGTGACTTCGTTGACGACCACATTGCCACGCAGCAGCGGCAGCAGCCGAAAGTTCAGGTCCACCCGCTCGATCTGAGCGGCCAGATTGCCGCGGGCGTGGGTGATCTGGACATCTCGAACCCGGGCATCGCCCAGAAGCGAGCCGTCGACGCGCTCGACGCCGATGGTACCGGGGATCTCTTCGTTGATGTCGGTCAGCGCCCGATCGACGGCGAGAGCGCGCACCTGATCGCTCTGCAGCGCCGCGATGATGATCAGCGGCGTCAGCAGTGCCAGCACCAGCAGCACGGCCAGTACAACTGCAATGCGCTTCAACCAGGGTTTCATCGCCAGTAGGGTCGTGGAGTGGTTAAGTGGGGTGGTTGCGTCTGTTTGCCGGCGAACGATACCATGTACACCGCGCACGTCGAGTAAGTGAGCCGGGCTGCGCCGGAAGATAACAACGAAGGCAGTGCGGTCACGGATTCACCGGTGCCGGTAGGCTGGCAGTGTGGCGCTTCCGGTTTGGTTGCCGCTGCACTACCATGGGGCCGTGGCCGCGGAATCTGCCAACGGTTGGAACGCTGCGCTCTCACAAATTTATTCATCACCTCGTTCGACGGCACGGTGGAGTCGACGGGGGCTTGAGTAGCGACGATCTGTACGGAATGAAACCAGGAGATGAAGATGATGCAGTCAGAAGGGATGGCATACTCAGGGGCTTCGCCGTTGAAGGTGGTGGCGCTGGGGCTGATGGTGGCGGTGGGATTGCTGATGTCGCGGGCGATGGCG
>SKMT01000006.1 GCA_007120915.1 Myxococcales bacterium
CTTCCGCGCCGCCAAGCAGGGTGGGCTCGACGCCCGGATCCTCAACGTCAAATTCCGGGATCTGAGAGGCGACACCTACCGCACCATCACCTTCTATCTGAAGCGGCTTCGCGGCACGATGACCGACTTCGTGGTACGCAACAAGATCACCGACCCCGAAGATCTGAAAGGGTTCACCGGTCGCAACTACTACTTCAGCGACGAGAAATCGACGGACGACGAGTTCGTGTTTCTTCGCGACGAAAAGCCGGACTGACGGCCACGGCCCGTCAGGCGTTGGTTATTGGTTGTTGGTTATTGGTTATTGGTTGGTAGTTATTCGAGGTTCGTTGCTGATTCTCGATGGTTCGCTCTGATCGACCTACCGCTTACGAACGAAAACTAGCCAGCCACCGGACCAACCACCACGCCCCAACCAACAACGAATAACCAACAACCAATAACCAACACCGACCACCCAACACCGACCACCTAACACCTGAGCCTCCCATGGATATCGAAAAGCTGACGATCAACACCATCCGCACCCTTTCGATGGACGCGGTGCAACAGGCCAACAGCGGCCACCCCGGCGCGCCGATGGGTCTTGCTCCCGCCGCCTACGTGTTGTGGCACAATCATCTGTGCCACAACCCGAACAACCCGGAGTGGTTCAACCGCGACCGGTTCATCCTGTCGAACGGCCACGCGTCGATGCTTCTGTACAGCCTGCTTCATCTGGCGGGCTACGAGTCGATGACTCTGGAGGAGATCAAAAATTTCCGGCAGTGGAAGAGTCTCACGCCCGGCCACCCGGAGGCGGAGCTGACCCCGGGGGTGGAGACGACCACCGGCCCGCTGGGCCAGGGGTTCGCCAACGCCGTGGGCATGGCACTTGCCGAGGCCCATCTGAACCAGCGCTACGACGGGGTGGTCGACCACCACACCTATGTGTTCTGCTCCGACGGTGATCTGATGGAGGGCATCAGCCACGAGGCGGCGTCGCTGGCGGGCCATCTGGGGCTGGGCAAGCTGATCTACCTGTACGACGACAACGAAATCACCATCGACGGGCGCACGGACATCAGCTTCACCGAAGACGTCAAAGGCCGGTTCGAGGCTTACGGCTGGCAGGTGCTTTACGTCGACGACGAAAACGATCTGGAGGCCATCGACGACGCCATCAACGCCGGCAAGGCCGAAGCCGACAAACCGACCATCATCTGTCTTCGCACCACCATCGGCTACGGATCGCCCAACAAGGCCGACTCTTCGGCCGCCCACGGCGCCCCGCTTGGCGAAGAGGAGATCAAGAAGACCAAAGAGAGGCTCGAATGGCCCTACGACGAACCGTTCTACGTGCCCGACGAGGTGCGAGAGCACTTCACCGAACCGGCGGTGGAGCAGGGAGAGAGCCTGGAGGCGACCTGGCAAAACCGTCTCGACGGCTACGCGCAGTCCAACCCCGACGCCCACGCCGAACTGACCCGGCGCATCGACGGTGAACTGCCGGAGGACTGGGATGCCGACCTGCCGGACTTCGAGCCCTCCGACGACGGGATGGCCACCCGCAAAGCGAGCGGCGCGGTCATCGAGAGCATCTACGCCCAACTGCCGGAGCTGATCGGCGGCTCCGCCGACCTGGCGGGCTCCAACAAGACGCTGAAACCGGAATTCGGGGTGATCGACAGCGGCGACTACGCCGGGCAAAACGTCCACTTCGGCGTTCGCGAACATGCCATGGCGGCGATGGCCAACGGGATGTGCCTGCACGGTGGTGTGCGCGGGTTTTCTGCCACCTTCCTGGTCTTCTCCGACTACATGCGCCCGTCGATGCGGCTGGCGGCGCTGATGCAGCAGCCCTCGCTGTACGTGTTCACCCACGACTCCGTCGGGCTGGGCGAAGACGGGCCGACCCACCAGCCCATCGAACATCTGATGTCGCTTCGGGCGATGCCCAACTTCCGGGTGCTTCGCCCGGCGGACGCCAACGAAGTGCGCGACTGCTGGAAATCGGCGATCGAACACACTGAGGGCCCCTCGGCATTGGTGCTGACCCGTCAGGGCGTGCCCACCATCGACCACAGCGAACTCGACGGGTTCGGCGACGCCTCAAAGGGCGCTTATGTGCTCGCCGACAACAGCGACGGCGAGCCGCCGGAGGCAGCCATTTTGGCCACGGGCAGCGAAGTCGAGATTGCGCTCGACGCCTGGCGCCAGTTGACCGACGACGGCGTCGCCGCCCGCGTGGTCAGCATGCCCTGCTGGGAGATCTTCGAAGAGCAAGACGAGGACTACCGAAAGAACGTCCTGCCCTCGTCGACCACCGCCCGGGTGAGCATCGAAGCCGGCGCCACCCACGGCTGGCGACAGTTCATCGGCGACGAAGGAGTTGCCATCGGCATCGACCGCTTCGGCGCGTCGGCGCCCTACCAGGAGATCTATGAGAACCTGGGGCTGACGTCCGAACGGGTCGTGCGCGAAGTTCTCGAACTTCTAAACGGCTGACAGCCGTTCGTTGGTTATTGGTTATTGGTTATTCGTTATTGGTTGTTAGTTGGAGGTGGTTGGGGCGTGGTGGTTGGTCCGGTGGCCGGCTGGTTTTCGTTCGCAAGCGGTTGGTCGATCAGAGCGTACCACTGAGAATCAGCAACGAACCTCGATCAGCTACCAACCAATAACCAATAACCAATAACCAATAACCGACCGCCTCCAACCAATAACCAATAACGAATAACTAAGAACCATGGAGAAGAATCTGACGATTCTTGGGGGCGGTCCCATCGGCGTCGAAACCGCCGCCCGCGCTGTCGAGGCCGAAAGAGACTACGAGATCACCGTCTTGGAGGCGGGTTCGGTGGGCGAGCATGTGCGAAGCTGGGGCCACGTCCGGCTCTTTTCGCCCTGGGAGCTCAACCGCAGCCGATGGGGTTCGAGACGTTTGCAAAACGCCGGTGTGACGCTGGCCGACGACGGCGACTACCCCACGGGCGACGAGTACGTCGCCGACTATCTGCTGCCCCTCGCCGAGTCGCTGCGTGATGATGTCGACTTCCGTTTGCATACCAAGGTCGTCGGGGTCAGCCGCGATGACGTGCTGAAACCAGAGCACGTCGGCGGGGAGAAACGCCGGGAAGTGCCGTTTCTGATCCGGACCGACGGGTTGGACGGGCGGGGATTTGAAGAAGCGGACATCGTCATCGACACCACGGGCGTGCTGGCGATGCCGAGCCCGCTGGGCCCCGGCGGGCTGCCCGCCGTGGGCGAACGACGGCTCAACGGTGCAATTACCCGGGCCATCCCCGACGTGGACATGCGCCGCGGCGACTTCGCCAACCAACGAACATTGGTCGTCGGTCACGGGCACTCGGCGATGACCACCCTCGACGCATTGAATCGACTTCGTGATCAGGCCGAAAACACGCAGGTCGTCTGGGCCTTCCGCACCGGCGCCGAGCCCTGCACTGAGATCGAAGACGATCCGCTGCCAGAACGCGCGCGGCTCGACCGGTTCGGCAACGCCGCCTCCCGCGGCGAAATCGTCGGCATCACGCCCATCCCGAACGCAACAGTGCGTCGCATCGACGAAACCGGTGATGAACTGACGGTGACCCTCGACACCGCCGAAGGCACCCAACAGGTCACGGTCGACCACATCGTCGCCAACGTCGGCTACCGCCCCGACATCTCGCTGTATCGCGAACTACAGGTGCATCTGTGCTACGCCACCGACGGCCCCATGAGCCTGGCCGCCTCCCTGATGGCCGCCGACGCCGGCGCCAACTGCCTCGACCAGTCCTCCGGCGGCATCGAGACACTGACGACCCCGGAGCCGGACTTCTATGTGCTCGGCGCCAAGAGCTACGGGCGCAACCCCAACTTTTTGCTCAACGTCGGCTTCGAGCAGATCGACACGCTGTTTGAGGCGGGATTGTAACTGCTCCCCAGCAACGCAGCGAGATGGGAGCTACTGAGGGGTTGGTCGGGAAGCCCCCTCCGCTCGCTTCGCGACCACCTCCCCCGGCGCTGACGCTTCGGGGGAGGACCTTCATTCTTCTGCTCCCCTGGAGCGCAGCGAGAGGGGAGCTGTCCCGGAGGGACTGAGGGGTCATCCGGAAATCAGAAGCCGTTCACCGAACCACTTCCACCTCATAGTCGAAATCGAGCCAGGAGACCGCCGTCGCCCCCGCCCCTTCCAGATCATCCGATTCGGCGAACACCTCTCCGCTGGCCTCCACGACAACCACCACCCGTTCGGCGTCGACTTCAAACGTCTCTTCGCCCTCGTCGTCGACCTCGTCGGTCTCTTCATTCAACTCGTACTCCAACAGATCGTAGTCTGCGCTGACCTCCTCGCACCCGTCGACGAACAGCCGCGTGTTCACGTCCAGCGACGCCGACGCGTCGTTGGACTCTGAGCCTGCATCGATGTCGGCTGTCACACTCCAGCGGGCGTCCAGATACAGCGGCTCGTCATCGACGTTGAGGATCTCGACGACGTAGCTGTTCTCACCGGCGCCATGACGCTCCCAGGCCATCTCGCCTCCCGACGCCGACGCCGAGGCGTTGGCAGTGTACCCCATCTCGAAGTGCTCGCTGTCGGCGGCGAGTCGCGTGTTCCACTGCACCGCTCCGTGCTCCGGGCCGATGTCGCGCTGCGGGAAAAACTCGGTGCCCTGCTGCGGGTCGTCACACAGCTCGTCGTCGCTTAGTTCCGGCAGCGGATCCGATGGAAACTGCCAGGTTTCGACGTCGTCGCCATCTGCCGTTTCCAACTGCACCACGTAGTCGCCGTTGGCGACCCAGGCGCCGGAAATGCCCGTTGTGTCGGGGTCGTCGTCGGCACCATCGGTGTCACCGCAGGCGACAAACAACAGCAGGGAAACGGAAACGACGAACCACAGAATGCGTGCCGGTGGTACCATGGTGACTACTCTCGGGAATCAATGGACGGAAACGCTCGAAACGCTCGTCCAACTGCCTACCGAGATTCGTTGTTCGATGCAACGTTTGCGACCTGGCAGGACGCGCTCCCACGACCTCACGATCTCCGTGCTTATCCCACCGCCATCTATTAGTGGCGTCTCCGGCTGAACTACGCCTCCGACTATGTAGAGTCGACGGTCGGTGCGTCGCGGGTTAGGTGTCTACGGTTCGTTCACGGAGCACATCACGTGTTTCGTTCCCGTCGGGCGCGGATGTGCGGGCTCCCGAGGGCCTGGAGGCTGCATA
>SKMT01000704.1 GCA_007120915.1 Myxococcales bacterium
AGCACCCAGCGCCCAGAGCCCAGAGCCCAGCACCCAGAGCCCAGCACCCAGCGCCCGCTTTTTCGTGCATCCCCGCGCGAATCCGCTACCCTTGCATGTTGGATCTGTCCCGGCTGATGTCTGTTTTGCCGATGAAGGGATGCTAACATGCGCTCATCTGTTGCTAGCTGCACCGCCCTGGCTGCAATGTTCCTGTTGGCCTGCATACCTTCCCACGCCCTCGCCTCCACAAACACCTGCCCCGGCACCGACTCTCTCAAACAGCTCACCGACTGCGACGTCGTCGACGGTGATCTGATCGTCGACCGCGCTGACGACGATCAACTTGCCAGACTCACCGATGTCCGACGTGTGACCGGATCGCTGAAAATCCGCCAGAGCCCGGAACTGACCGATCTGGAAGCGTTGAGTCGGCTGCGGCGCGTCGACGGCGATCTGCAACTGATTACCACTCCGGCGCTCGCCGGTCTGGATGGCCTGAAGCGGCTCAACCGCGTCGGCGGCGAACTTCACTTCGTCGACCCCGGGGTAGACACCTGCCAGATCGAGCAGTTCATCGCTGATCTGAACGGCATCAGCGACGATGACGTCACCGTCGTCAACGCCGAGGAACCGACGGATGACCAGTGCGCCGACAACGGCGAAGCCCCCGCCTCCAGCGCCACCGACCTGCCAATCAACGAACTTCCCGATCTCGACGACATGCAGGGAGGCGAGCTGCTCGAAGGTGTCCACCCCGAGCTGGTCGACCGCATCCGGCTGATGTACGCCATCCTCAAAAAGGAGGACATCGAACTAGTCTTCGTCTCCGGATACCGGCCCCACAAACACTTCTATGACCGGGAGAACCGCTACGCCAGTTGGCACAACCTCGGGATGGCCGTGGACCTGCACATGGCGAACCGAAGCGACCTGCACGACGCCCGCGCCAACTACGACGAAGACGAAGAGACATGGCAGCGCGTCGGCGACGTCGCCAACGGGCTGGGCATCATCTGGGGCGAATGGTTCGGCGACCCCTTCCACTTCGAGTGGCATCCCGACTATCGCGCCCGCATCCGCTCTCACGAATTCGAACAGTTTCAACAGCTCGCCGGCGACGACCTCGAAGACTACCAGAAGGTCTGGCAGTTGTTCGAAGACGGCAGCGCCGAAGACGACGCCGACGACTGCTCCGGGGGCTGCCACATCATCCCCGACGACGGGCTGCGCAAGCTGCTCGAGAAGCTTCGATAATCCCCCACAGCTTCCCCCACCGCTGTGTCAGCGTTGCACAGCCCCGGCAGCGCGTCCTGCCGGGTCGCACTCAACACATCGTCTCGCACCCTTGCCAACGCTCCTCTTCTGTGCGACCTACCCCGCCACAGACGCACACACCTGGCGTCCCACCGTGATCGCCACTGCCGTTGGTGCTACACTGCCAAACTCAACGGCACGGAATGTGCAACATTGTAATGAATGCGCACCTGAATGTTTTGCTAGTCCGGAGAAATCGATGCCAACCGGCAATTCGACACGATGGCTTTCACACTTCGCTTCCCTGGCACTGCTGGCGGTCGTCGCCGCCGGCTGCTTCACAGGCGAACCGGAATACCATCTGGATGATGCCGTCGAGCCCGGCGCTGACGGCGACGGCCCCCGCGCCCCCGGCTCCCAGGGAGACGACTACACCCTGGAGGCGGCCACCGGTACCGACCACGCTCTCTACGCCGAATCGAGCGTCGAGGTCGGTGCTCAACTCTTCGATGGCGACGACGAGCCGGTGCAAGACCAGATGGTCGACTTCGAGATCATCGACGCCGACGACGCCGACGACACCGACCTGGGCGCCGGCGCCACAGCCACCGACGACGAGGGCATCGCCACCAATGATGTGCGCGCCGGTGAAGAACCGGGCGACGTCACCGTACGCGCCTCCCACCCCCGCTCCGAAGAGACCGTCGACTTTCAGGTCTCCATCACCACCGTACCTCCCGGCCATCTCGAAATCGGCGTCGACTACGAAGAGGCCGACCGCTTCGAATTGGCCACCATCGAAGTCGACATGTGGCGTACCAACACCCTCAGTTGTGCCCAGTTCACACCCACCTCCGATCCCGGCGAAGAGCCGATGTTCGATGACGATCTCGCCACTCACGACGAGACCACCCTCGCCGAGGATCTCAACGCCGACGACACCTACACCGTCGCCGCCGCCGGCATCGGCCCCCAGGACCAGATCTCGGCGCACGGCTGCATCGACGGCGTCGAAATCGAGGGCGACGAGACCACACAGGTCGACGTGCCCATCGACCTGTTCGAGTTGATGCCCATCGGCGTGTACGACGTCACCAGCACCTGGGATTTCACCGAAGCTCTGGAAGCCGGCGGCCCCATCGGCCAGAGCGTCGCCGATGTGCTCGACTGGGTGTCCGACCCCGGTCAGGCCGCCGCCGACTATCTGGCCGGGCTGGCCGTGGACTGGGTCTGCGACGAATACGGCACCGTCTCCAGCGAATGTGGCAGCGCCATGGCCGCCGAAAGCACCATCGCCGATGAAGCCGCCGACTTCCTCAACGACGCCATCTCCTCGATCCCCGGCATCAGCGATCTGCTCGACATCGGCCAGAGTCTGGTCGACACCGTCGAGAATGCAAAAGTCGACAGCATTCTGACCATCGAGGGCAAGACCGTGGGCGAAGACGAACTGGCCGGCCAGGATATCTGGAACGCCGTCACCTTCGAGTGGGGTGACTGCGACAGCGACCCCGACGGATGCGAAGAGATCGAACTCGGGCTCGACGACAGCACCAACTTCGGAGTGGTCCAGGCCGACTGGGACGGGCGGCTCTACGACTATGACCAGCTCGAAATCGACCCCCACGACATGGTCGTACCCTACGGTGAGTTCATGCTGTACATCCTCCAGGAGCACCTCATCCCGGCGATCACCGGCGGGGAAGCCAACTCCATCGGTGGCGCCTTCGACGAACTGCTCTGCTCGAACCTCGGCAGCTTCAGCTTCATGGGCTTCACCATCGATGCGTCGACCATCCAGGACTACTGCACCACCGCCTTTTCTACGGCCGGGATCATCGCCGACAGCTACCTGGCGGGGCTGGAGTACGACATCGACCTTGCCATCAGCGGCGAAGGCCACATGATCGACCTGGAAAGCAACGGAGACGTCGACCTGATCGACGACGGCATCTTCTACGGCGAACTGGTCGGCGTCGACGGCGACACCGCCGACATGGAAGCAGAGTTCACCGGCGAACGCGCCGACTGATCGCAGATCTCCCTCCCCACGAGGTCACAAGTGGCGAGATGTCCCGAAGGGACGGAGGGGCACCCCGCAGACCAGAAGCTTCCCTCCCCACGAGGTCACGAGTGGGGAGGTGTCCCGAAGGGACGGAGGGGCACCCCGCAGACCAGAAACCCTTGAAACAACCCACCGGCCTTCTCCGTTAACCTACGGACAACCCCCCCACGAAGTACCAAACAGCCATGACCGACAACCTCCCCGCCGAACCTCCCTCCGATCTGGTCCTCGTCGAAGAGCGCAGCCCCAAAAACCGCCTCGTCGCACTGACCCTGGGCTGCTTCGGCGGCTTTCTGGGACTGCACCGATTTTACACCGGCCGATACCTGTCGGGGCTGGCGATGATGCTGACCCTTGGGGGGCTGCTGATGTGGTGGGTCGTCGATTTTTTCGTGCTCCTGACCGGCCGCTTCAAAGACAGCGAAGGCCGTGTACTGGGCCGCCCCCTGGCGCTTCGCCGCGACGAAATTGAAAAGCTGCCCCCGGAGGTCAAACAACGGCTTCCCGCCGCCCCCGACGAACTGCCTGTGCTCGACGACGACATCGACGACGAAGAGCTGCTCGCCGACCCGCTCGAAAAGAAGTTCGAGCAACTGGAACAGCAACCCACCGGCACCGACGGCCGGCCGTAAACAGCCTCTCGCAACCGCCTCGTTGGAGCCGATGACATCCCCACCCCACGCGACGAGCAAAGTGAGGAAGCGTGGCTTTCATTGCTTCGGCCGGCGCCAAATTTCCGAGTTCCGATTGGGTGTGGCTCTTCTGCGACGACGAAACATGAATTCTCACAGAACAGCATAGGTCTGGCTTTTGGGCCCATGTGCGGCTTGTCCCACATGGGAATAAGTCTGAGTTGCTACCTTCACTGGCCCCCATTATTGAACTCGACGGGCTTGTCCCGTCGGAGTGCTGCGGCGGGACAAGCCCGCCGCAAACCAGGAGGGGGTGGGAGCCGTTTTTCTAGCTGCTCAAACTTTCTCCCCTGGCGGATAAACCGCGCAGGGGCCGTTCGCGCCCAGCTTCGCGCACCCGTCGATGTCCACTCGTACACTGGTCTCACAGCCGCTATTTCCTACTCATCGGCTTACAAACATCACCGTGACAACCATCAGCGTCCCGAATTATCACTGCCTGTCGCTGTTCTCAGCGTCTTCCGCGCCCCCTCCGTGCGCCTCTTCCGCGCTCCGCGACTCAGAGCTCCGCGTTCCGCGCCCCGGCGCTTTGCGTTCTGCGCCCCAGCGCTCCGCGATCAGCGCCTTCGCGTTCCGTGCCGCCTGCCGCCGTTCGACGGCAGGCGGCGGTGGCTCTACCGAGCCATGAAGATGGTCGACCCGTCGCGGAAGATCAGAAACAGATTCTGCGACCGCTCCGCATCATAAGCTGCGTTGAACTCCTGCCGATCCGTGACGGGCTGGCGGTTGACCTCCAGGATGACATCGCCCTCACGGAGGTTGTACCGCGCCGCCTCGGAGGTGCGGTCCACGCCGGTGACGACCAGCCCGGTGCCGATGGCCTCCGGGATGTCGTACTGGCGGCGCAGATCACTGTCGACGGGCTCCACCTCGAGCCCCTCCAGGTTGATCCTGTCACCCCGGTCACCGCGCTCGGCGGCGGCCAGCTCCGCGGCATCGTGCGCCCCTAGCTCAATCGTCACCTCTTCGGTGCCGTCGTCGCGCACAATCCGCAACTGTACCTCGTCGCCCGGCGAGCGCAGCCCGATGGTGTTGCGCAACTCCTGAGAACTACGCACCCGGTTTCCGTCCACATGGGTGACCACGTCCCCTCGGCCCAGCCCATACTCCCCGGCGGGGCTTTCAGGCTGCACATCGGAGATGACCACCCCCTCGGTGCCCTGCGGAAGCTCCAGCGCCTCGGCGAGCTGCGGGCTCA
>SKMT01000369.1 GCA_007120915.1 Myxococcales bacterium
GCCGCCGAGCCGGCAGCGGTCCGGGATCGCTCCGTGGGAGCCAGGGATCGCTCCGAGGGAGCTAGGCCGCCGAGCCGGCAGCGGTCCGGGATCGCTCCGTAGGAGCCAGGGATCGCTCCGAGGGAGCTAGGCCGCCGAGCCGGCAGCGGTCCGGGATCGCTCCGAGGGAGCTAGGCCGCCGGGCCGGCAGCGGTTCAGGGGAGCTTTATTTCGTTGTTGCGGTTTGACAGTGAGATTGGTGAGATGGTCGGCGTTCTACGCATTGAAATGCTTGCTACTTCTTCGACGGGAGGATGATGATGGTGCGGTTTCGACAGAAGAGATTCGCGGCTGTTGCAGCGGTGCTGGTGGCGCTGACGCTAGTGGTCGGCTGCAGCGGTGAGACCTCCGTGGATGACGGGACGGATGTCAGCGGCGCGGATGTGACCGACGAAACCGGGGAGGATGCTTCAGACAATTCCGGGGACGAGGACGCAAACACGAACGACAACTCGGAGAATGGCAACAGCAACTCCAACTCGAACAACAGTAACGATGGCGTCTACGTGCAGATCCTCGATGGAGACAAGACGGTGGACATCCCGGGGGACTATTCGACGCTGCAGCAGGCGGTGGATGAGCTGAGTGCCAAATATCGCCCGCAGCAGGGAACTCGGATCATCTTGAACATCGAGTCAGGCCACGCACCCTCGTCGGGGCTGCAGGTGGAAGGGGGGGACTTCGGGCATTTCTGGATTCGAAGTGAGGATTCGACGGTGACTGTGGCCGGTGATTTCTCGGGAGATTTTCTGCGGGGCGACTACGCGCGGCTGCCGGTATTGGACGCGCTTATCGACATGGACGGTCAGGGCGAAGATGGAGTGTACTTCGGGGAGTCTTCGACTGCGCGGATCAAAGCGGATGCCGGGATTATGAACGCCGCAGAAAACGGGGTGTTCGGCTGGAACGGGCGGATGTACATGGAGAACAGCGTTGTGACCGGTTCCGGGGTGGATAACCTGCGGATTTCGAACTCCGACGTGCATGCGCGGTTCAGCGATCTGTCGGGGGCGGACCGCAATAATCTGCGCGCCAGTTATGGCTCCAGTGTTCGGTCGACGTTCTGTGATCTGAGCGATGCCGGTGCTCACGGCGTATATGCAGTGCGGTCGAGGGTGATCGCCGAGTCCTCGGATATCACAAATGCCGGCCAGCATGCGGTGTTTGCCAACCGGGGAAGTACGGTGCACCTGACGGAGAACAACGGGATTAGTGACCTGTCGAACCCCGGTTCCCGGGGAATTTTTGCGACCAACGCCAGTACCGTGGAGGGCCAGGAGGTTCAGGTTCACGGCGCCTCCAACGAAGGGGTGAGAGCCCAGCAAAACTCCACCGTTTCGCTTCGTGATTCCGACCTTGAAAACAATGATCGTGCCGCAGCGGCAGTGAGCGGCTCCAGAATTGAACTGCTCAATGCGACAGCCCGTAACTCGACATCGAGCAGCGACCTGGTGGTGCTCGACGGTGGGATGATCGTCGCCGATGGCACCCAGACCACATCGGGATCACCGGCGGTGGGGGATGTGAACCTGGGGAGTTTCAACCAATGGGAGGCCCGTGGGGTGATCTTTGACTGAGAAGTCGTGCGGGTTGCTTTAACGAATGCGGATAGGGTGGTAGGAGGTAGTAACGCCGTGTCTACATTGTTTGCCGTCGCGACAGCGACAGCGCCGGTGTAGGCTGGCGACATTCGCTAGAGAGTAGTCACAACAAGTATGACGAAACATCGAGGAAAAAGCATGGAAGAACGAGTACAGGGCAAAGTGAAATGGTTCGACGAGAACAAGGGATTCGGCTTTATTGAGCGCGAAGATGGAGGAGAAGACGTGTTTCTTCACTTCAGTGCGCTGCGCCAGGCCGGATTCAAGACCATCGACGAAGATCAGCGAGTAGAGTTCGACGTCGAGCAGGGTCCGAAAGGTCCGAAGGCGACGAACGTGGATCAACTGTAAGAATCAGGCGCTGGGTGCTGGGGGGGCACGTGTTCGTCGAGAAACGAATAGGTGTCTCGCCAGCAGTCCAGCGCGGTTTCTTTCCAGAGCATGGCGTGGAAGGCGTGGGGCTCGCCCGGGTAGCAGGGAGCTTCGACAGTGCTGTCGAGGTGTCGCAACGCCCGTTCTAGTCGGCGTGTGTCGTCGAGCAGCGGATCGCGTTTTCCGCAGGGAGCGAACACCGGGGGCAACGGTCGGTCCGGGGAGTTGAGATTTTCGAGAAGACAGAGGGGATCAGCGAGTTGGCAACATGCCTTCTGGCGCACCGGGGACCGGTGCAGATAGTCGCGGTATACCTCGGCGATGCGGAAGTAGAGCCAGTCCGGGAGGTGTTCGAACTTTTTGCGGAAGCGGTGGGGGCGGTTGACCTCGTAGATACCGCAGGCAAGCAGGGCGGCAGTGGGGATGTGGCCGCAGTCGAAGACGCGACGCATCCAGGCTTCGGGGCGTTTGATACAGGCGGCGACGGCGAGGCTTAACGCCAGGTTCGCCCCGGCGGACTCGCCGGCGACGATGATGCGCGAGGGGTCGCCGCCGTAGTCGCCGATACACCGGCAGACCCAGCGGTAGGCGTTGCAGACGTCGACGACGGCGGCGGGGCAGGGGTGCTCGGGGGCGAGCCGGTAGTCGACGCTGACGGTGATGTAGCCGCGGCGGGCAAAGCCAAGTCCCATCATCCAGTGGGTGCGCCGGTTCATGAACCGGAAGCCGCCGCCGTGCACATAAAAAACCACCGGGGCGCCGTCGGCGTTGTGGGGTCGATAGATGTCGAGTTGATGTTCGGGCAGCCCGGAGCGGCGATAGGGGACGTCATCGATGCGCTCGACGCCGTGGTGTGCGGGCCGGGCGCGGGGATGCATCCCGCCGAGTACGGCGCCGCCGTAGAAGAAGGCTTCGACGAGCCTTCCGGCGATACGAGAGTGGAGAGGTTCGGATTCGAACAAAGGGATCAGGCCGTTTCGTTGGTTTCACGGGCGGTTCGTAGGCCGAACAGTCGGCGTATCAGCCGCTCCAGGGTCTCGAAGAATTGTATCCGGCTCAACACCGGATTCAACCACCCGCAGGTGATGCAGTAGTAGGTGTCGTAGGGGGCGGTGTGGTGCACATCGTGGTGACGCCGGCCCAAGATCAGCTTCCAGTCCTGAAGTTTGACCGCATAGCCGGGGGGCTGTTCCATGTGCGACCACTTGTGGAACTGATTGGTCATGAACACGCCAAGGGACATCGAAAACACCGCTGCCAGCGCAAACAGGTGCAGCAGCGACTCCGGGTTGTTGAAGATCAGCAGCATCGGGATCAACCACAGCGTCAGTACCACGCTGTTGTTGCCGTTTACGGTCACGAAGTCGTGTTCGAGAATTCCTTTCGGCGTGACGTGGTGGTCGCGAAAGGGTTTGACGAAGTTTTCGCCCAACACGGGGGTGTCTTCGCTGCCGTAGGTGTCGCCGAGCCAGTGGACGAACCCGGAGGAGAAGTCGGAGCCCAGATAGCCCAGCAGCACGGCAGTGGGCAGTGCCCACAGCGCGGTGGTCCAACTGATGGCAACCAGCCCGGAAGCGGCCAGCCAGCCCGTCCATCCCATCAGGCCCAGCGCCGCCAGGATGGCCATGACCTCGAGCAGTCGGTGAAACGGGGAGTAGTCGAAATCGGTGCGTACAAAGGATCGAAGTACGGACAACATGACATCCAACTTTCGGTTATTGGAAACAAACAAATCAGTGTGACCGGAAGACCCGCCAACGCTCCATTCAGTGATCCCAGTATTGCATCACCACCGGGGGGAATGTCCACGTGTTATGGGCAGCAGAGATGTTGACGAGTGTAACTGCGGTGGGCACATTCGCCACCACGCCCGGCAGTCCTGACCGCTGCACAACTTCTTACTACAGCCTCGAAAAGGAAGAGGGTAGGTAACGGATCGAGCCCATGGAAATCAAGGAACGGACCCGAGCGCTGGCCCGACGGATGCGCCCGGTCGGGGTGTTTTTGAAAAAATCGCTCCAGGAATGGAGTCAGGACAAGGCGCTGCGCCATGCGGCGGCGCTGGCGTATTACACGGTGTTTGCGATGGCGCCGGTGTTGGTGATTGCGATTGCGGTAGCGGGGTTCTTCTTCGGAGAGCAGGCAGTGCAGGGCGAGATCGTCACCCAGCTCCAGGACTTCATCGGGCCCGAAGCAGCGGTATTCGTCGAGAACATGCTGCGTGAGGTGCAAGTCACCAATGCCGGGGTGTGGCCCACGGTGTTGAGTCTGGGCACCGTGTTGTTCGGTGCGTTTGTGATCTTTGCGGCTGTCCAGGACGTGCTCAACATGATCTGGGGGGTCAAACCGGCCCCGGAGGCGGGGGTGTTGTACACGATTCGACGCCGGCTGTTGGCCTTTGTTCTGATTCTGTGTTTCGGGGCGGCCATGGTCGGTGCGCTTCTGATCAGTGCGGGGCTGACGATCGCCGAGGCGTTCTGGGAGGACTGGTTCGGCACGGAGCTGGATGTATGGATGTTTTCGGACCAGGCGGTGTGGTTGGTCTTTTTTACGGTGATGTTTGGCATCATCTATAAGCTGTTGCCCGACGTAGAGATGTCCTGGCGGGACGTGTGGCTGGGAGCGTTTATGACGGCCGTGTTGTTCGGCGTGGGGCTGTTCGGCATCAGCATGTACATCGGTATCGCCGGGGTGGGCACTGTATTCGGGGCGGCGGGAACTCTGGCGGTGATTCTGGTGTGGGTGTACTACTCATGGGTGATTGTGTTGGTGGGCGCGGAGATGACCCAGGTGTGGGCGCGGCGGTTCGGTCATGGCATTCGGGCCGGCAAGAATGCGGTGCTTCGACAGCGAGTATCGGACGAGACGAAGAGCCGGGTGGGAAAAGGTCCTGAAGCGGAGGGGCGGCGCCGCGCTGACGTTGTGGACACCACCCGTGCGAAAGCAGAGCAGATGGGAGCGGCGGAAGCAGAGATTGTCGAAGTCGATCAGGAGTCTTCGGAGGACTCGCCTCCGGAGAAGCGGTGACGGTTATTGGTTGGTGGTCGGTGGTTGGTGGTTGGTGGTCGGTGGTCGGTGGTCGGTGGTCGGTGGTCGGGGGTCGGTGGTTGGTGGTCGGTGGTCGGTGGTCGGTGGTCGGTGGCAATCTGAGCTGATGGTTGATTGAATAA
>SKMT01000394.1 GCA_007120915.1 Myxococcales bacterium
CCTCGATCAGAGCAGCCGATCTGGGCGGAGTTCTACACCTCCGGGCAAACTGCGCTGAGTGAGCATCTGGACGATGGGATCGTCGAAGATCTTCTGCACAAGCATCAGCCGGAGGTGCTGGTGGTCCAGGAGTTAAGCTCCAAACCGGTACACAACCCGGAGCGGATGGTCGAAAACCTCCGTGAGGTGGTGGAGCTTGCCGAAACCTATGACGCGCGACCGGTGTTGTTTCAGACCTGGGCGCCGGCGGCGGATTCGGAGTACTACCACGGGGAGCATACCCCGGAAGGGCCGGAGCGGTACGTCGCAAAGCTCGAAGTGACGACCCAGCGAGTGGTCGAAGCGACAGACATCGAAGTAGCAGCGGTGGGAAGCGCCTTCGAGAAGGCGCTCGATTGGGATCTGCGAGCCGATCTGTACGAGTGGGATCGACGCCACGCCAACGAGGTCGGGGCTTATCTGGCGGCGATGATGCTGTACCGCACCATTGTCGGCGAGAACGCCGGAGGGCGCGCCTGGAGGCCCGAGGTGGTGATCGAAGACGACGCCATGCGTCTGATGGGAGTCGTGGATGCACTCCACGAATAAAAAAGGCTCTCTACTCGCGATGCGAATAGAGAGCCGGAAAAAGTCGGAATGACGAAGGGGACGAATTACCAGGCGATGCCGGAGATGGCTCCACCGAAGTACAGCACAAAGGCGATCGAAAACAGCGCAATTCCAACGAATATTGCGATGCCAATGGCCTTGTTGCGCCGCTCTTCCCGTCGCGCGAATTCAGCGGCCCATTGCTCGTCGGCGTCACGAATCGTGTTGTCTTGAGTGGTCATCACATACCTCCATTTCGATAAGGGCCGGTTAACGGGCTCATCCCCCCGTCACAAGCGACACTGTGCACGGTGGCGGTTCGGTCAAGGGGGGGTGGTGCCAAAAGTGGTGGCGATGTTATGGTTTCGTGGGGAAACGGGGTGAATTTCCAAGTCTTCAGGACCGGTTCATGTACCAACTATTGCGTTCCAGGTTCGCGGCGGCGGTAGTGGGGCTGGCCATCGCGGCCGCGGTGTTCGGCTGCCGCACGCCGGTGGACCAGGAGGGGCCGTTGCAGGTGCAGTTTTTCGAGCGCCCCGGCAGCTCGCTTGCCACGGCTCCGGGAGGTCAGTGGTACGTGGTGGCCCGGCGTGGAGAGTCTCCCCGACAGTTTCTGACCGTAGAGTACGACGACCGCACCGAGTTGTTTGTCACCGATGCGGTCGGTGAGCGCACCGCCGAGATTTTTCCGCTGACCCGTGTCGACATCGGGTGGTTCAATGATGCGCTCGACGGAACGCCGAGGCTGGAGTTTCATGACGAGCTGGATGGCGTGACCGTCGACGACACGCTGGGATTGTGGCCCGGAGGCGAACGCGATTCGATGCGCTGGCTCGGCGACGCCCCAACCACACAGAAGCGGGGGGCCGTGCTTCCCCTGGACCTGGATGCAGGGGAGTCGAAGTCGCTGTCCGACCACATTGTGGGGCTGATCGATCTGGACGAGGGCGGGGTGACGCAGCGATATGGTGCATTCCCACAGGAGCGCGGCCCCTTCCTGGTGCTGCCGGACGGGCCGGTCTCCGAGTCGCTGCCGCGGGCGGCGTCGACGGATGACACGCTTGCAGCGCTGGTGGAACAGATGGCCGATGCCGGGGAGCCGGTTGTCGACGCGGAAGGGCTGAATATCGTGGGCGGCGACCCGGTGACCAACGCCGCGGAGATGCAACAGTTGGCCGGGGAGCACTCCGTAGAGTTGATCGTCGCCGAGCAGGACGGTGGGTTTCGCTTCGGATTTGCTGCCGATGCGTCGGCGCCGGCGCAGGGCAGCGCCCCACACCCCGTGGCGCTGGCACAGTCGGGGTTTGTCGTCGACGGGAATGTCAGCTCCGACAGGCTGGAGACATCGTTTCACGCCGCCGCCGATCTGTACCGGGGCCATCCCCTCAGCACGGCGTACCGGCTGCGGCGGCTGGGAATCCACGACAACTGGCATGTCGACGGCAATGATCTGGCGACACAATTGCGCCATCAGGATCTTGTTGCAGCAGCCGATTACGCCCCCTGGATGCGCACGTATCTGGTGGATCACCAGCAGGAGTTGGGCCCGGAGATCCGCCTGTATCTGGTGCGGGCGCTCAATTACATGGGCCGCTGGGATTCGGTGCTTCGCTACGGAGAGGGGACAGTGGCGGCGTTTTCGGACTGGCCCGAACAACCGGGATCGATCGGTCGAGGCAACACCCGCCGGTTGATGGCCGAGGCGCACCGCCAGCGAGGCAATACGGAGGCGGCGGCCCAACTTCTGGAGCAGGCGGTCGACGACTTCAGACTCGGCGCTGATCCGTACCGCGCCGCACTGGTTCAACGGCGGCGGCTGCTCCTTCTGGGTGAGACCAGCGGCTACACACGGGTGGCAGACGAGCTGGAGGAGGCCGGCGCAGACTACGAGGCGAGCCGTACCCTTCTTCTGGCGGTGGCCGCGTCTCTGGAGGTCGGCGCCGAAGACAGGACCGTGCGATACATGCAGGCGTGGACGGACCGGTTCGCCGAGGCGGCGTCGGCGAGGCTATTGGCGTTGTATCGGGCGCTGCACGACCGGGTTGCGCTGGTGCAGGGAGAAGCAACGGATCGCGACGAGATGGCAAGCCGCGTCGAGGAGGCGATTTCGTCGAGGTGGTGGGACGCAGCGGTGATTGGCGGGTTGACGATGCGCCAGCGGAGGATGGCCGTCGACGACCGGTCGGTGCTCGATTGGCTGACCACCTTTGCCGACGGGATGCGCCGCACCGATGCTGTGCTGTTTGAATCGGACATCGAGCAGGCCGTCGCCGTCGGTTGTGTGGATGCGATGTTTGCCGAGCGCGACGTCTCCGCCTGGCTACACTACCACTGTCGGGTTCGGTTCGACCGGATGACCGCAAGAGCTGCCGGGGTGTCATCGCTTCAGGATGGCGGGTACAGGCTGCTGCAGCACGGAGAGTTTTCGGCGGCAGAACAGCTCGAAGAGCGGCTGCTCGACGACGTGCCCACCACTGGCGGCTGGGCCATTCCGCGGGCGCGCACGCTGTTGTTTCGGTCCGCTCGCCTGGATGAGTCGCGCACCCCGGACGACCCGACGCAGCGAGACGAGGAGGACCGAGAGGTCATCGAAGCCTTCCAGGATGCCTTCGGCACCTTCGCCGACGGGGTAGACGAGGAGGACGCGCCGCCGGTGCTGCGGGCGTTGGGTGAGCGTTTTGAGGCCCGGGGGTTCGAGCGCCAGGCGCTGGCGTTGTTCGACGCCGCTCGACAGGCGGCCAGAGACGCCAACGCCGACGGCGAGGAGTTCGAGGCGGCACTGGCGCTGGCGTCGGCGCGATATCGGGCGGGCCGCTGGGCAGATCTGGCAAATATGGACAACGTGGGCAGCCCACTTCACGCCGCGCGCATCGACCTGTATCGCGGCCACGCCCACATCGTGCGCGGCGATGAGGACCGCGGAAGCTCACTTACCGAGCGAGGGCTGGAGCAGTCGCGGGAGTTCGGGGAGCTGCAGCGGCTCTCCATCTCGCATCTGGCCGCCGAACTGGCTGTCCAACGCCAGGACTACGACACCGCCTACGAGTATCTGGAGGAGGGGTTGGATACGGTGGCGGCGCTGCCGGAATCGGTGGCGGAGCGCACGGAGAGCGCGGTGCTGGAAGCCAGGCTCAGGACGCTTCTCGCCGGGGTGTATGTCGCCCGGGGCGACCTGGAAGCAGCACGTGCCGAAAGTGATCGGGCTGTAGAGCTGCTCGACGACCTGCCGTCGACGCTGGCGATTTCGGTGCGGCGAGAAGTGCTGCAGACAGCCGCCGGGTTGGCCGACGACGGCGAAGAGTTTGAGCGCTACCGAGATGAACTGGTGGATCTGTATCACCGGATTCCTCCGGATAGCACGAGCGACGTCGCCCGCGAGATGTCGCGAACCGTCGCCTGGCTGATGATCGAAGGCGATGAGGTCGACGGGGCGGTCGCGGCGACCACTCCGATACTCGACGAAGGGGTGGGGCTGGCGGCGACGCGGCGACATCATCACTGTATCGCCGGGATGGTGCGACGGTTTCAACGAGATGTGGAGCTGTCGGATTTTCACCTGCTTCGATGTGTGGGGCACCAGCCCGAAGATGAGATGACCGCCCGCGCTGCGTTGCTGATGGCCTTAGACGATGCCGATGCGAGCATGGGTTATCGCACCGAGCTGGTCGCCCATCTTCGCGACAAACTTCCGGGCACCGCCCCGGGGATGCGGGCCCAACTGGAGTGGATGAAGTCTTTTTCTTCGCCAGATGCCGAGCCGGAGGGCGAACGCAGAGAAACACTTCGCGAACAGTTCGAGGCGGCCGAAGCGAAGGAGCCTGAAGAGCGAACGGCCGCCGCAGTCGACTACCTGCGGTTTCTCATCGACACCGGTGACTACGAGCGCGCCGACCAGGTGCTGCGTACCGAGGCAGAGTCGTTTTTCGACGCCGAAGAAGACCAACGGCCACAGTGGAAGTTGCTGCGCGTGGAGTCGCTGCTTCGGCAGTTGCGCCCCTTCGACGCCGTCGAGTACATCGAGCGGGGGCTCGACGACGCCACAGAAGATGCCCACATCGCTCAACTTCACTACTTCCAGGCGGTGGCCCACCACCAGTTGGGCCAGTATTTCCCGGCGCAAGACCGGCTCGACCGGGCCCGCGAATACGCCGGCGATGCCGAAGAATTACTGGAAATGATCGATGAGCTGGAATCGGCGCTCAACGCCAGCCGTTTGGCCCCGTGACCGACCACCGCTTTTAACCACCCACCACCCACCACCGGCCACCTGTAGTTATGTCCAACGCTGTAACCCTGCGCGGAGTGCGCACGCACAACCTGAAGAACTTCGACTGCAGCATCCCCCATCACCGGCTCACCGCCGTCACCGGCGTGAGCGGATCGGGAAAGTCGTCTCTCGCCTTCGATACGCTCTATTCGGAGGGGCGACGCCGCTACACCGAATCGCTGTCAACCTATGCCCGCCAGTTTCTGCAGCGCGTCTCCCGCCCGCCCATCGACGCGATTCACAACGTGCAGCCGGCGGTCGCACTGAAGCAGAAGAACGATGTCTCCAACGGCCGTTCCACCGTCGGTACGGTCACCGAGA
>SKMT01000489.1 GCA_007120915.1 Myxococcales bacterium
CGTCCATCACGTCTTCGACGTAGGCGCGACGGTCGCGGTAGTCTTCAAGTCCTGAGGTCAGGCTGTTTTCGAACTGTCCGGCGGACTGGTCGCCGCGGTTGATGCAGTCGTCGCGCTCCTCGAAGACGTAGAAGGCGTACAGGTCGGTTTCGCACAACTCGTCGAAGTCGGTGGCGCCGCCGGTGGTGTGCTCGAGAAACTGGTTGGCCCGCCATCCGGAGCCGCTGCCGCGGCGGTCCAGGTCCAGCTCGTCGAGCTCGACACCGTGGACCAGTTCGGCGCCCAGGTCTTCGATCTCGCCGAAGAAGTCTTCGAAATGTTCCTCCAGCTCGGCGTCGGCGGCCCCGAAGGGGAGTCGTTCGTCCTCCGGATCGAGACCGGCCTGCTCGAGGATGCCGATGCGACGGCCTTCGAAGCCATCTTCGTTCATCGCCTCGGTGTAGTCCGGTTCGTGCTCCAGGTCAGGGTGAGTCACATCCTCTTCGCAGTGCGCCAGATAATTGGTGTCGAAGGCGGCCATCTCGTCGAAGAAGATGATCATGTCTTCGGCGGTGCGTGTCAGCGGCCCGGCGACGGCATCGAGAGCGTTGGATGGGAAAAGACCATCGGTGCTGACGAGCTGGTGCGACGACCGGATGGTAAACAGGTTGTTGTAGGCAGCGGGGATGGTAAGCGAAGAGCAGTTGTCGGTGCCCAGCCCGCCCATCGCCAGGTTGGCGGCCGGGGCGACAGCGCTGCCGGCGGAGGAGCCTCCGGAGCTTCGGGTGGTGTCGTAGGGGTTGCCGGTTTTGCCGCTTCGCCCGCTTAAGCCCTGAGCGCCAGCGGCGAATTCGTCCATCGTCGTGGAGCCGAGGTTAATGCCGCCGGCGGCGCGAAGTCTCTCGACGGTAAATGCGTCTTCTTTGGGCTGGGTGTCTTCCAGAGCGAGCGATCCGTTGGTCACCGGCACTTCTTCGGAGCCGAAGTTGGTCTTGATCACGAAGGGAACACAGTGCATCGGCCCGGTCAGTTCCTCCTCGCAGGCCTGATACTCGTCGAGGGTGCGCGCCGCTTCGAGAGCATCCTCGTTGAGGTGCACGAAGGCGTTAAGCGGGGGGTTGCCGTCCTCCATGTAGAGGTCGTGCCACAGAATACGGCGCTGATATTCGGCGGTGAGCCACTCGCAGTTGATGTCGCCGTTTTCAAGGGCGTTGTGGATGTCGGCGATGGTGGCCTCTTCGATCTCGAAGTCCGGCTCCACACAATCCGACGCGTCGGAGACGCCGCAAAACTGCGGTCGTTCCTCGGCGGCGCCACAACCGGCGGCGTAGCTGTCGAAGTCGAAGTCCGAGTCATGGTCCGCGCATTCGGAGTGGGCGCACTTGTCGGTGCAGTCGATGTCCTCTTCGAACTGGCCGCCGAACAGCCCGCAGCCGGACACAGCGATGATGGCAGCGAGAAGACCGGCGAATCGAATCGGTGATGTCATGTCGGATTCCGGATGTTGCGATCTGATGGTGCGAATCGAGCGCGATGAGTGTAGAGCACCGCCCCCGTGGATTCAATTTAGGCTAAACCTATGTCCCACAACGGTTCCTTGCAATATTCAGGCCTGTCTCAATAATTGCCATCTCGTGGATCTGAGGGCCTTATCGACGACAATGTCAGGCAACGCGCATGCAGGCATCGGAACGGACCGGGGGAGAACAACCGATCGAGGATCCTGGCTCAGAGTGCGCCGATCCGGGCTGGAAGGGGGCTGTGTCGGGGCTGGTGGTAGCGGGGGCATTCCTGCTGGTTCTGGAGCTGAGTTTCGGCGGGGCGTTCGCCAGCCTGGAGGTGATGGAATTTGCTGCGGTGTCGTATCTTGCAGCGGTGGTGGCGATGACGATGGGGCTGTGGCTGGCCCATGCGCTGCCGGTGTGGGGCGTGATTCGACTGGTCGAGAAGGTGTGGGATCGGCGTGAATACATCGTGGCAATTCTCGCGGCGGTGTTCGGGCTGTCCTGGCAGCAGACAGTGGTGCAGGGCGATGGTATCGGCGCCCACCCGTTGTTTCCGTATATCCGGGTCGGATTTCTGATCGGGGTGCCTCTCTGTTGTGCGGTGGTGGCCTGGGTGTTTGTGACCCCGAAGATTCCGCGGCAGATCCGGATGGTCGCCGCCGGGGTGTTCGTGGTGGTGGCGGCGGTGTTCAACATGACGGTGTTGGTGGATTATCAGCCGTTCCACGGTCATCTGGCCGCCTACAACGCGGCGGTGTTCGCGGGGCTGACCTATTCGCTGTGGACACATCCGATGTTTCAGCGAGCGGCGGTGGCGGTGGGTGTGATCGCTGCGGTGGCTGCGGCGTTGGTGGTCCCGAAACAGTATGAGGCGCGCACTCACGTGCAGTCGTTCGCCCACGTTCCGGCGAGTCTGAGTGCCGGGTTGCCCGGCGGGGCGTTGGTGCGGGTGGAGCCGGATCGGATCTTCGATGTAGAGCGGGCGGCCTACCAGGATCTGGCCGAATACTGGGATGTGTTCTACGAGCAAGACGACAAGTTCGAAGCCGCCGAGCCGAAGGGCCACAACGTGATGGTGGTGGTGCTGGAGTCGGTGCGCGCGGACTACTGGGATGATCCGGAGCTGACCCCACAGTTTCACGACTGGAAGAGCGAGGGGTTGTACGCGCCCTATTCGGTGGCGA
Source organism: Myxococcales bacterium (assembly GCA_007120915.1). GTDB lineage: Bacteria > Myxococcota_A > Bradymonadia > Bradymonadales > Bradymonadaceae > SLJM01. The sequence continues at coordinate 2,669 of SKMT01000489.1, forward strand.
ATTACCCGGCGACGCCGCTGGCGTACGGGGCGATGTTCGCCGCTCAGCCCCCTTCGGTGCTCGCTCAGACGCCGTACTGGGGTGAAAACCGGCTGTTCGACAAGATCCGCGGGGAGTTCGACGAGTTGATCTTAAGCCGCCCCGACATCAGTTGGTTCGAGCACACGGCGATCACCGACTTTTTTCTGCCCCGCGACGAATCGGTCAACGCCCACGAAGAGGCGCCCGACGGGCTGGCGTACAAGCGCGAACGGCTCGAAGAGTTGGACGAAGAAGAGAGCTTCTTCTCCTGGATCCACCTCTACGAGCCGCATGACCCCTACGAGGCAAGGGAACCCTGGGCCGAGGAGGGGGCGGACGATCACGAGGCATACCGGTCTGAGATCGCCTTCGTGGACAAGCACCTCGGCGAGTTTATGCACTGGTTTTTCGATCAACCCTTCGCTGACGATACGCTGCTGGTTGTGGTCTCCGATCACGGCCAGGGGATGGGCGAGGAGATCCTGGGAGAGTCGTTCTGGGGGCATCATGTGCACGTTCACAACGTGGTCAGCTCGATCCCGATGTTTTTTGCCGGGCCCGGGATCCCCGACGACCAGCGGGATGCGTCGTTTCAGACGATGCAGATGGACGTGATGCCCAGCATTTACGACTTTTTGGGCGAGCCGATGCCCAGGCGGCTCAAACCGCAGGGCAATTCGGTGTACTGGCTACATGAAAACAGGCCGGTGCGCCCGCTGACCACCGAGGCGTTCAGCATCCGGGGCCATCAGTTCTTCGAGTTTGTCGCCGGGACCCAGCAGGGCGACGACCTGGAGGAGTTGCGCCGTGAATTCCACCGCATCAGCACCGACGGCCACGGCTACTCCCCGAAGATCGGGCTGCAGCACGGGGAGCACAAACTGATCTACGACCGGCTGCTGAACACATACTGGCTGTATGATGTCGGCGAGGACCCGCAGGAGCAGTACGACCTGTACCACGAAGAGCCTCAGAAGGCCGAAATGATGGTCGAGCGGCTGCAGCAGTGGAAGACGTTGCAGGGGGAAGTGGTGCGGCGGCTTGATGAGGTGATGAAATAAAGCAGGTGGTGGGTGTTCGGTGGTGGTAAGGCGTGGTGGCGGCGGGGGGGTTCGGAGACGGTGTCGGCGCCGGTGACGACTTCGTGCATGGTCACCGATTCCATCTGTCCGATGTCGCGCCAGCGCTCGAATCGGTCGAGAATCCGGCGCAGTTCGTCACACATCGGGGTGAGTTGCGGGCCGAAGTCGCAGAGCCGGGCCCACAGGTGGAATATCCCACCGTCGTTGGCGGCGCGATCCAGTTCGGTGAAGATGCGGTGGCGCTGCAGTTTTGCGAGCACTGGACGGCCGCGGGCGGCGAAGGAGCGGAAGCGGCGGGTCGCCGGGACGTTCACCGGGGTGGAGTGGGTCGGTGGATGGGTTGTGACACAACGGGTTCCCGTCAGGGGGACGACGGCGTCGGCGGCGCGGGCGGCGCGGCGCACACGGTCAACCAGGGGAAGCCGCTGGGCGACAGGGCCGCTGTCGTAGGGCCAGCATGGAGGGCGGGAGCGATAGGCGGTGATGCCGACTTTGCGGCAGATCCGTAGCGCGTCGCGATCGGCTCGGTTGTCGGGAAACACCAGACTGCGAAGGATGATCCCGTTGTGGCGGGCGACACGAATGGCCGCTCGCAGATCATCTTCGAACTGCTGTGGTTGGTCGTGGTCGATGAAGTTCGAGAAGGTGTGGCAGGCGATCTCCTGGCCCGGTTGTTCGGCGATGGCTGCAACCAGACTGGGGGCGAAGTGTACGGGATCGTCGCGTTCGTCGTAGCCGATGCGGGCGATATGGGCATAGGGCGAGCGCCCGTTGGCCGTGGCGGTGGGGATGCGGTGCGGCAGTGCGTTCAGTAGTTGTTGTTTGGTTCGGCAGAAGAGAAATCCGACGACCGGCCAGGTGACACGAATCTGACGGTGGGCGAAGAGTTTCAACAGCGTCGGGACCGCCCGTCGGGCGGCGAGCAATTGATCACGGCATTCTTCGACGTTTCGGTGAGGCCACTGGCCCCAGTAGAGCTGAAGATCCAGGGAAATGACCAGTTTGGACGGCCCCATCGGCTCTCCGGTGGTGGTAGACACGTCACAGGGGAGCCGGAAAGACCCGTCGGGGGTGGTCCGAGGGGTGACCATCCCTGGTCTCGGCCTCCCCGTGGGTCGTTGCGGAGACGGTCGCGTCGGCGAATTCTCCGTCGGTACGTCGGGCAATTCCGTGCCTCGAGGGCGTACCGACACCGCAACGGGTCTTCCGGCCCCCGGCTCCGGTGGTGATTCTCCCCCCGAACTGAGATGTCAACGCAACGGTTGAACTCCCAGTAAAATCACCAGCGGAGCCGGAGGTCGGCAAACGGTTGGTTATGTGATGAGTGCTCGTCGCAGCCCGGGGCCCCGGCAGTGATCCCCCCCTATGCACAGCGGAGATGTCTCCGCGGTGCCGATC
>SKMT01000238.1 GCA_007120915.1 Myxococcales bacterium
CCAGCGAATCTGGGGAGGAAAGCCGTGCAGCTTTGCACCGAATGTGGTTTATGACGGGAACCTAAACCGGTAGATGGAAGCACCGAATGTGGTTTATGACGGGAACCTAAACCGGTAGATGGAAGCATCGAATGTGGTTTATGACGGGAACCTAAACCGGTAGATGGAAGCACGGCTGCCCTCCCCAGATTCGCTGGGGAGGTGCCGAAGCGTAAGCGAAGGCGGAGGGGCCCGTTGCAAACTCAAAACAACACGGAACCGAACCCATGACCCAGATCTCAACAAAACCGCCCAGTGGCATGCGCGACTTTCTGCCCGAAGAGGCAGCGCGCCGAAAGCGCATCTTCTCGCTTGTTGAGGAGGTATACGAATCCTACGGCTTCGAGCCGCTGGAGACCCCGTCGCTGGAGCGGCTGACCACGCTGTTGGGCAAGTACGGCGAGGAGGGCGACAAGCTGCTGTTCAAAGTGCTGAAGCGCGGCGAGAAGTTCGAACGCGCCATCGCAGCGGACAACCCCACCGAACAGGACGTCGCCGACCACGGGCTGCGCTACGATCTGACCGTGCCGCTGGCGCGGGTGGTCGCGCAGTACCAACACGATCTGCCCCGGTTTTTCAAACGCTATCAGATCGCACCGGTCTGGCGCGCCGACCGCCCGCAGCACGGGCGCTACCGCGAGTTTTATCAGTGCGACGTCGACATCGTCGGCTCCCGATCGATGGCCGTCGAAAACGACGTCTGCGCTGCCGTCTCCGAGGTGCTGCAGCGGCTCGGCTTCGGTGATTTTCGTATCCACATCAACCACCGGCGGCTGCTCGCGGCGATCATGCAGAAGGTGGGTATCCCCGAAGAGAAGCAAGACGGGGTGCTCATCTCCATCGACAAGCTCGACAAAGTGGGTCGCAACGAGGTGATGGAGGAGCTGGAGCAGGAACGCGGGATCAGCCGGGACGTCATCGACGAACTGCTGCCGCTTCTGGGCGCGTTGCCCGGCGCCGATACGGACAACATGGCCACCATCGAACGGCTTCGCGGCGAAGTCGGTGAGTTGGAAGACGGCGCCGCCGCGCTGGACGACCTCACCGACATCCTCACGCTCGGCGCCGACGGGCCGGCGTCAGACCACTTCGTCGTCGATCCCTATCTTGCGCGGGGCCTGGCCTACTACACGGGGCCGATCTTCGAGATTCGTGGAGAGGGATTCCCCGGAAGCATCGGCGCCGGCGGCCGCTACGACGAGCTGATCGGCATGTTCACCAAGCAAGACTTTCCGGCCTGCGGGTTTTCGCTGGGGCTGGAGCGGATTCTGGTGGTCATGGAAGAGCGCGGGATGTTCGACGAAGAGCCGGCGCGCACGGACGTGCTCGTCACGGTGTGGAACACCGAATTTATGCCGAAGAGCATCGAGCTGGCCAAGGAGCTTCGCGACGCCGGATTCCGCGTCGATCTCTACCCGAGCGACACCGACCGCTACGGCAAGCAGTTCGGGTACGCCGACCGGCGAGACATCCCGGTGGTCGCGCTTCTGGCACCTGACGAGGTCGAAGGCGGTACGGTGACGCTGAAAGATATGAAAAGTGGCGACCAGGAGTCGGTGAACCGAACGGAGGTGGTCGAGTGGCTGAAGAAGACGCTGTAAACCTCGACCTTCGCCCCCACTGGTCGCTCGACCCGTTTACCACCTTCCTGAACCACGGCTCCTTCGGTGCGGTTCCGCGGCGTATCCAGAACCACCGCGCCGATCTGTTCGACGAAATCGAGGCGAATCCGGTGCGGTTTTTCGCCCGCCAAGTGCCGGATCGCATCCGCCGCGCCCGCGGAGAGCTCGCCGATTTTCTGGGCACCAGCCATCAAAACCTGGCGTTTACGACCAACACCACCGAGGCGGTCAACGCTGTGTTGCGCTCGCTCGATTTCGGCGACGGCGACGAGATTCTGATCACCGATCACAGCTACGGCGCCTGCAAGAACGCCGTGGAATTCGTCGCCCGACGAACCGGCGCCTCAGTCCAAATTGCCGAGCTGCCCTTTCCCGTCGAAGATCCGTCGGACGTCACCGACGCCATCGTCGCCAAGACGACGGAAAACACCTGCCTGGCGGTGATCGACCACATCACCGCCTTTTCGGCGATGGTGCTTCCCATCGATGATATCGTGGACCAGTTGGACGACCGCGGCGTCGACACGCTCGTCGACGGCGCCCACGCCCCGGGGGTGCTCAACCTGACCCTCGATGAACTGGACGCCGCCTACTACGCGGGCAACTGCCACAAGTGGCTGTGTGCCCCACGGGGAGCGGCGTTCCTTCGGGTTCGCGACGACCGCCTCGACGCCATCCGCCCGCTTCAGATCAGCCACGGCGCCGGCGTCGACGACCCAGTTCGCAGTCGATTCCACCTCGAATTCGACTGGACGGGCACCCGCGATCCCACCCCCTGGCTGTGCGTGCCGGAGGTGATCCAGTTTCTCGCCACCCTGGTGCCCGACGGCTGGGACGGAATCCGTCAGCGCAATCGCAATCTGGCCTTGCAGGCGCGCCGGATGCTGCTGGAGGTAGTAGGCACCGAACCGGTCTGCCCGGAGTCGATGATCGGATTTGCCGCCGCCGTCGAGCTTCCCGCCGACGGCGTCGAACCTCCGGAGTCGGTCTTCGACACCGACCCGCTGCAGGACCAACTGTTCGCCGACGAAGGCATCGAAGTGCCGATCATGCACATCCTCGAGCCGCCGAGGCGGCTGCTTCGCGTCAGCGCCCAGTTGTACAACCAACTCGAAGACTACGAAAAACTCGCCGAAGCGCTCGGGTGAGGGCTTGTCGGAGGTGGTGTTCGCTCGACGTGGCGGAGGCAGGACAGTTCATCGGATTTCCGACTTCCGACTTCCGACTTCCGATTCGCTTTTTCTTTCTTTTTTGTCTCCGAATTATCCACCAACCTCCATGGGCTGGGTAAAAACCACCGGGTGAAGGAAAAAGCAAAACTTTGGTCGGAAATCGGAAATCCGACAACGTTGCCGCTTCCGGATACTGAAGGGTTTTCCTGAAGCTGTAAGCAACGCCGAGACAACAGCCCCCCCAACCACGGTAGACCGACGCCGGTCCTCCCCCTATGATGGCCGCGCAAACGACCCACTTTTGGAGCTGCCGTCATGTTCCGCCGCTGTATCCCCTTTGTTCTCATCGCCCTGCTCGCCACCGGGTGTCCCGGCGAAGACCCCGTCGACGACGAACCGGACGTCGGTGACACCGACGACGTCGAAGACGACGTTGCAGACGACGTCGAAGACGACGTGGACGACAACGTCGATGAGCCCGACGAATATCCCGTCGCCACCTGTGATGAGCTCGACCCCGAGGTCTGCGCCTTCCCCTGGCCGTCCAACCAGTATCTGGCGCCCGATGACGACACCGCCTCCGGCTACGCGCTGACCTTCGGCGACGAGACGCTGCCGGCGAACAACCAGGGCACCCATGTGTCGCCGAGCCTGTTCGAACATCTCGATGGCTACGATCTGGGCGTCCCGATTATGGTGCAGTTTCCCAACCTCGACGACTCGGAGCTTCCCGACGAGTACCAGATCGAGGAGTCGATGGCCGACGACGCCTCCATTCTGCTGTACGAAGTCACCGGCGACGGCCTCGAACGCGTCCCCTACTTCACCGAGCTCGACAGCCTGGAGAACAACTCCGAGCGCCAGACGCTGTTTGTACGCCCGGCGACCATCCTGGAGGACGACACCCGCTACGTCGTCGCCCTTCGAGATCTGGAGGACACCGACGGCGACGAGATTGAACCGTCCGACGCCTTCAGCGCACTGGTCGACGGTGACACCGCCGGCGACGACGTGCTCGGCTACCGTCAGCAACGGTTCGACGAGGTCTTCGATCTGCTCGACGACGAAGGCATTGCGCCGCAGTCGCTGACGCTGGCCTGGGACTTCCACACCGCCAGCTCCGAAGCGCTGCACGGGCCGATGCTCGACATCCGCGAGGATGCGATGGACTTCGCCGACGACGAGGGCATCGACTGGCACGTCGAGGAGATGGTCTGGCTTCCCGACGATCCGGAAGACGACTTCTACGACCCCGACATCGCGGTGTACATCACCGCCACCATGGAGGTGCCCCACTACATGGAGCCGCACGACGCGCTCGATGATGCCTGGCAGATCCACCGCGACGACGACGGCAACATCCGCCAGAACGACACCCGTGAGGTTCCGGTGTACATCCGGGTGCCGCGCCGCGCCTTCGAGGGCGACGAAATCGGGGTGCTGATGTACGGCCACGGGCTTCTGGGCAACCGCTTCCAGACCGTCGCTCCTCACTGGGGCGAAATCGCCGAGGAGATGGGCGTCGCGCTGGTCTCCGTCGATATGGTGGGCATGTCCGAAAACGAAGCCGACGCCGCCCAGCAGGCAGTCACCGACGTCAACAACTTCACCGCCCTGTCGGACCGGCTGCACCAGGGGCTGGTCGAACATCTGCTTCTGGCCCACACCGCCGCCGAAATGCTGCCCCAGCTCGAACAGCCGGAGACCGGCGACGATGACAACAACGACGAAGAGCCTCCGGAGTTCGACATCTCCGTTGACGCCGACGATCTGCACTACGCCGGCGCCTCCCAGGGTGGGATCTTCGGCGCCTCGTTCATGGCGCTGACCCAAAACGTCGAACGGGGCTACCTGGCGGTGCCGGGCAACAACTATTCGACGCTGCTGCACCGGTCGACGAACTTCGACGAGTTCAACGCCGTGATGGCCGCCGCCTACGACACCTCGGCGGACGTCAACCTCAACATCGCCGCGCTCAGCCTGCTGTGGTCGACCACCGAGCCGGTCAGCTTCCTGCGCCACATCCGACAGGAACCGCTCGAAAACGACGACCCCCGCGACGTCTTCTTGGCCGTCGCCAAAGGCGATTACCAGGTCGCCACCATCACCAACGAAAACCTCGCCCGCGCCGACGTGGAGATTCCACTGCTTGAAAACTACGACGAACAGCGCGAGCCCTTCGACGCCGAAACCGTCAGCTATCCACACGCAGGGTCCGGCACCGTGCTCTACGACTTCGGAAACCCCTGGCCTCAGCCCGGAAACAGCCCACCCTCCGATGATATCGGCGACCCCCACGGGTGGTTGTCCACGGTCGACGAGCATCTGCTCC
>SKMT01000431.1 GCA_007120915.1 Myxococcales bacterium
CGCATCGAGAGGATGTGTAGGATGAGAAAGCGGCCCGCCGGCACAGCTCCCACGGAGCGATATCCGGAGCGTTAGCCATCACGCACCTCTGCGGTTTCCCTTCCCTTTTTTCTCTCGCTTTTCCTTGGCGCTCTTGGCGTCCTTGGCGGTTCCCCTCTCTTGGCGTCCTTGGCGGTTCGCAGCGGTTCGCAGCAGCTCAATAGAAGCGGGCCACTGACAGCCCGATATTGTCTCCGCCCCCGCCCCGGTTCGCCAACAGAATAAACTCCAGACACGCCAGCGCCGGATTCGGCTCCGACAGAAGCACCGACAAGATATTGTCCTCCGCCGCCAACATATTGGTCCCGGCGAAGTCCACCAGCCCATCGGTGGTCAACAACAGCGTATCTCCGTCGGTGACCTGGAACTGAAACAGGTCCGGCTCCGGGTCTACCGCTTCCAATTCGCCGTCTTCGACCACAAACGTGCCGAGGCACCGCGCCAGCGCGTCGCCGTGAGGCATCGCCAGCGCGCTGTCCGCCTCCACTCCTTCGAGAATCGACAGCGTCCACAGGTTGTGGTCAATGGTGATCTGCTCCATGCCGGCACCGCGCTGCAGATAGGCCCGGCTGTCTCCCAACGACGCCAAAGTGACCAGCCCGTCGGTGACCAGTGCCACCAGTGCCGTCGACCCCATCACCTCGTGGGGGCTTCCGCGAAATGGCGTGTAATGTTCGTTGACGTAGTCGACGATGGTGTGATTGGCCCGACGGAGAATCTTGAGAATCATCTCGGTTTCGTCGAACTCCTCGTCCATCAGATACGCCGGCAACACCTCATCCCACACCTCACGGGCGGCCTCGGTCAGCGCATCACTGGCCAGATCCCCTGAACCGTAACTGGCGGTAGAGACTCCGTCGGCGACCACGATCAGTGAGAAGCGGTCGTCATCGGAGCAAGCCGAAAAGGCACTGTCCTGGTTGGTGGGATTGCGCTGTTTCTTGGCAATTCCGATGTGGGTGTCGCTGGCGACCTCCATCACCGGTGCGTTCTCCGGCGAGGTATTCTGACGCTTCTCCATCACCGCCACGGCATCTTCGAACGCCTCGACCATCGTCTCCACCCGTGCAAACCGCTCCTCGGGCTGGGGACGGGTCGCGCGCGAAATCACCGATTGCAGCCCCGGTGGAAAACCGGGACGGAAGTTTCGCGCCGGGATTGCCGGAGCATATCGGGTGTACACCGACGCCGGGGGGACAGCCCCGGCGACCAAAAAGTACAGAAACATGCCCAGCGAGAAGATGTCTGCCGACTCTCCGTCTTCACTTCCCATCCCACTGAGCAGTTCAGGAGCCGAAAATCCGGGGGTCACCGCGATTTCATCCTCCACGTTCCCCGCCGGAAAGAGCCGGTCGATCCCGTCAAAAATCGCCTGCAGATTCTGCTGTGGCGGCTCAGATGCTTCATCTTCTGCCACGGCCGTATCCTGGACCGCCAGTGACTCGTTTGGCTCCGGTGCGTCGCTGTCGAGGGCAGCGAGTTCTTCGTCTGAGTCCTCGGCCCCCATTTCGATCGAAGTTTCCATGGTATCAGGTTCGTCGTCTGACCCCGGAGACTCATCCGAGCCAGATTCATCACCCGCTTTCTGTTCTGCTCTCGCAGCTTTGCCCAACGGTTTCAGTTCCACCACCGTCTTCTCACGCCCCGATGAAAACGAGTCCTCTTCACCGGAATCTTCGCTTTGGTCCTGCTGGGCCTGATCAGCCGCTATCTGTTGCTGTTCATCTTCGCCTTCTTCATCCTCACCGTCTTCCTTTCCACGGCGGGTATTAAATGCATCGGCGAGAAATGTCTGAGGAAATCCGTCATCCCGTGCTTCATCATAGATGCGGACATTCCATGGCGTCAGCCCCAGGTGCACCCATCCCTGCGAGTGTAGCTTTTTGAACAGACCGGAGACGGTGCGAAAGATCGTCGCAACCTGCTCCAGGCTCATGTCCCCACGCAGCAGGTCGACCACATCTCCCACCGACAGCCCGACGTTGTCCACGAAGATCGAGCGCTTCAGCCCCTCCGTCACGTCCACATGCACGGGCTGACGCACCAGGGTGCGAACTTCTTCGGGCAACTGTTCGGCGTCATCATTGAGCCGAGTCGTCTCCTCGACCAAAAAGTTCGCCTGCAGAAGTGCGTCGCGATCCTGCTGGGTCAACGATTGCTCGTCACTGTCGAACTCTACGGCCGAGGCCACAAGTACGCGGCGCGACTCAAACTGTTCGAGCACCTCATTGACCTCCAGACGGACTCCAACACCGCTGTCCGCCTGAAGTGCCGAGTACTCGGCATCGATCGGACATTCGAGGGTGTCCCCCGGTTGGGACCATGCAGTCATCTGTGGCTTTTCAACACTCAAATTTGCTCCGTGATCTCCAGACCGCGTCCATCTGGTGAACTGTCAGCCCGGCAATGCACACCACGGTCGTCCAACGCAGCCTCCATGGCTGCTGAATTCATCAACTACGTACCAACAAGTGGTCAGCGCCCGGAGGGTGCCATAGGCTACCCTAATCCGGCAAGAGCCGACCAGAACTTGTGGCCGCAAGCTTGTACACCAACTCGCCGTCTTATCGAAGCTTCGCAGCCCCCTTGGCAAACATGTGGCTTCTATCCCCCCGATAATGTTCGACGGGACGTCCCCCGCAGTCGCAATCAAGATGTGGTGACCGCTTCTCAGTACAGGTTCTCGGTGGTGCACAGCGATGGGTCATGGTTGACCATCTCGTCGGTGACCTCCGGATCTTGCTCGTAGGGCATTGTCGAATAAAACTCGTCGACTCCCAGAATCGTTGCGTCGGACGCGGTATCATCCCAGTGGATGCGAGCCACGTCCCAGAACTCCCCCTGTAGCGTCAACGGGAAGAATGCCCGCTCGTAGCGCAGGTTGCCGTTGATGTAGATGCGAACCGTGTTGTAGGCGGTGCCGAAGCCTGCCGGATCGTAGTAATGGGCCCCCACGGCGTACCACTGACAGTGGTCGGGGGTATCCATGGTGATATTCTCCGGGCCTTCTCCGTCGCGTACGTCAATATCGAGGCTCGGATCTTCGGGGCCCCAGATGTCTTCACCGTCAGAGTTGGTGTTCAGGAAAAACACCGAGTAGGTAGTATCCCACCAGGTGCCCGGGCCCATTTTGACGAGGTGAATATCCATGTCGCTGCCATCCTCTGCCCCATCGGGCGCAGAGGGGTTGTTCCAGGTCAGTTCGATGTGAATGCTCTGCTCCGGGATCACCGTCACCTCCACCAGCGCCTGGTTGCAGGAATGGAAGCCCGAGTCGTCGAGCACGTCCAGCCCGATCTCGTACTCCCCGGCCGCAGCAGGCTCGAATTCCATGACCGACCCGTCGGCCTCGCGTTCCTCCAGGTCGATGCTGGTCCCCGGAGGTGTCTGCAACACTTCCCACTGCCAGTCGATAACGTCGCCGTCTTCGTCGCTGCTGTCGGTGCCATCGAGCACCACCGTATCCAGCGGCGCAGCGGTAATGGAGCTGGCGGGGCTCGTCGGTGTGCCGTCGACCACCGCCGTGGCCACCGCCGTCGGACAGGTTCCCTCCGCCCCCCGCGCGGTCAGCGCGATATTCATCTCCGGCTGGATGGGATCGTTGCTCAGCAGCAACAACTCCGCGTTGCGCGTCCCCTCGTTTTCCGGTGCGAACTCTACGTGGAAGCTGTCGGTTTCATCGGGCTGTAACACCACACTGCCATCGATGCTTTCGTCACCGCTCTGGTCCCAGGTGCCCAACTCCAGTGCGTACACCGGCTGATCATCATCGTCGTGATGGGCGTCTTCGAGCACCACATCATACAGCTCCAGGTCCTCGGTACCGCAGTTGGAGACCATAATCTGTTCCATCGTGCGTTCACCCAGTGGCACCTGCCCGAAGTCCCTGGTGCGCCCCTCCACTTCGATACACGGCGCTTCGGCATCGGCGAGCACGTCGACCTCATGGGTGTAGCTGTCACCCTGGTCGGCCGGCGGGTCATCGACGTCGTCGGTCTCTACCTGAATCACCCCGGTCTCGTCTCCATCGCCCAGGGGGGCGTAGATCACGTCGACTTCAAGCACATAGTCTTCCGGGTTGTCGACGACTGCCTCCGAGTCATAGGGCAACAACTCCAGCGGAAACTCGGCGTTGATGTCATCGAGGTGAAAATCTTCTCCACCGCTGTAGGTGGGCTCCTCAAAAATGGTCAGCGGGCCATTTCCGATGTTGGAGATGTGAAGCGTCTGGGTTGTGTTCTCACCGGGTTGCATCCGCTGGAATCGCACCTGGGCCGGATCGGGATGGAATTCCGGTTCATTGCCCATGGTGTTCACCGGGACCACCAGGGTACTGTTCTCCAGGCTTCCATCAGAACTTCCAACCAGCAGCTCCCCGTGGTTCGTCGGAGAGTCGGCGGTGGGGCTGTACTCCACGCGCACATCTACCGACTCTTGAGGCTGTAGCACCGCCTCGGTGTCCGGCTTCTCGATGATCTCAAGCTGGTCGACATGCCCGCCATCGCCGTCGTCCAGTTCAATCGAATAGATCCGCAGCTCTTCGGTCTCCGAGGTGTTGCGAAGCTGGACAATCTCCTCGGCGCTATCGCCGACGTCGATGTGACCGAAGCCGATGCTCTCCGGGTTTGCCTGAATCGAGCCGGTGGTTCCACCGCCGACTCCATTGTCACCACAGCCAAAGGCCATCGCCGCGCCGAACACCAGCGCCAACAAACCGATCGTCACCCTCGAAAAATGCGTGCGCATATGACTCTCTCGTCGAGCAAAAAGGGGAAGTGCCCCGCCACGTCAGCCAGCGAGGCCAGAACAGATCCCTGAAATCGATCTGGTCACGGGGTCTTCAAGCCAGATCCAAAACACTTCACTGAGACTACACCATACCGAATGGAACCGCCATTTCAAACGGCGGGCACAGCCCCTATTTGCTGGTTGTTATGCTGGATGGGAACTAACTATTGAGCGCCTCCAGCAGCACCTGGCAGCGTTTCTGATCGTTGGAACCGGCGCGGTCGCCGGCGGCGACGACCGCCTCCAGGTGCTCGCGCGCCTGCTCGGTGTCTCCCCGCTTCAGCAGCGCCTCTCCCAGCCGGCTTCGCACCTCCAACCGCTCCGGGTCCAACTGCC
>SKMT01000306.1 GCA_007120915.1 Myxococcales bacterium
CAAAGCTGGCCTGACGCAACACCAGACGCCGAATATCGTCGCTGACGTCGCCATCGGGCGACACAAACCCCTGGACCAACAGTGCAAACTGGCGCGATTCGTATTTGAGCTGTGACCACGCCTTCTGGGCCTCCCACCAACGGTCATAGGCCTCGTTGTTGCGAAACCCGATCAGAAACGCCAGGGCCGTGCCCAGAAAACCGCTGGCGAAGGTCAGCGCCGTCAACAATTGTGGCTCCACCAGGTCGGCGAGCACAACGGAGACGCCGATAAAGATCAGCAAACCGATCAGGTGTGGGTAGGTGAAGCTGATGAGCTTCGTCAGCGAAATCTGTCGTGTGACAATCATCGAGAAGCTATTCCTGCAAAGGCAACACCGGATAGACGGGCCATCTTCTCATCCCAGGTCGTCAAATCATCCCGTCTGAACTGCTGCAGGTCATCGTGACCGCAGGCTCGGGCCATCACCTTCATCAGCTCGACGCTGGACAACAAGAAGCGCTCGAGCCGTGCCGCGGACTCCTCGACGATCAGACGCTTGCGCAGGTGAGGTTTCTGGGTGGCAATGCCGACGGGGCAGAAGTTGGTGTCGCAGGCGCGCATTGCCAGACAGCCGATCGCATGCATCGCCGCCGTCGACAACGCGATGGCGTCAGCACCCAGTGCGAGGGCTTTGATGAAGTCGGCGGGTACCCTCAGCCCTCCGGTGATGATAAGCGTGACATCGCCTCGTCGGCACCGATCTAGATGCCTGCGCGCACGGGCCAGCGCCGGAATCGTCGGCACCGAGATGTGATCGCGAAACAGTTTCGGCGCCGCACCTGTGCCACCGCCACGGCCATCGAGGATCAGATAATCGACACCGATATCGAGGGCGGTGTCGATGTCCCGTTCGATATGTTGTGCCGACAGTTTAAAGCCGATGGGGATGCCGCCGGTGGCCTCGCGAATCTCATCGGCAACGCCGCGAAAATCAGCGGCTGTGGTCCAGTCGGGAAAACGCGCCGGTGATACCGCGGCTTCGCCCGGTTCAAGCCCCCGAACCTCGGCGATGTCACCGGTGACTTTCGAGCCCGGAAGGTGCCCTCCCGTACCTGTCTTTGCCGCCTGTCCCCCCTTGAAGTGAAATGCCTGACACCGCTGGACCTTCTCGGTCGAAAAGCCAAATTGTGCCGACGCCAACTCGTAGAAGTAGCGACTGTTCGCGGTCTGTTCGTCATCGAGCATCCCTCCCTCACCGGAACAAATTCCCGTGCCGGCGGCCTCGGCGCCGGTGGCCAGCGCGACCTTCGCCTCTCTGGAGAGAGCCCCGAAACTCATGTCCGAGATCATTAGCGGGATCGACAGGGTCAGAGGCTTTTCGGCATTGGGACCTACCACGACCTCTGTGTCCACAGCAGCGTCGTCGAGCAGTGGGGGACGGTGAAGCTGAGCCGTCAATATCTGCAGGTCTTTCCACTGCGGAAGTTCCCTGGAGGGTACCCCCATTGCGGCCATCGGACCGTGGGCGCCGAGTTGTTCGAGACCTCCGCGCGCGAGCGCCTGGATCTGGCTTCGGTGTGGTTCGTCTTCCGAGCCTTTGAAATCTTGGTAGGCCCCCAGGTACTCGTCGCGGTTGTACTTTTGTGGGTTGTTTTCCTCCCACGTCGACACCTCGTCTTTGTCCACAAAGACTGCGCCGTCGTCGATCCATGCGTTGAAACGATGAAGGTCAGCGCCCGGATAGTGAATATTCTTGCCCGTGGTGTAGCGATACGTCGACCCGTGGAGCTTGCAGGTCAGCCGCTGACCGCTGACCTCGCCATCGGCCATCAGTGCTCCGCGGTGCTGGCAGCGTCCGAACAGAACCGAAACCTCCTTTTTGTCGGGCCATCGAATCACTACCAGGTCCACCCCGGCGACTTCGGCATGCGCAGGTTGATCGGGGGTCAGGTCGGACCACTCGGCAATTTGTACGGCATTTTCGGGCAGGTCACTCATCGTTTTCTCCAGGGTAGGGCAATGCGACGGTAGTTACAGATGATTTAGATGATCAGGGAAGCGGGATAAACTCTTCTTCGTCGCCCGGGACGGTGTCGAACCGACCCTTCTTCCATTCCGCTTTCGCTTGCTCGATTCGCTCTTTGCGCGACGAGACAAAATTCCACCAGATGTGGCGTGGACCATCCATGGTGGCACCACCGACGAGGGCGAACCGCGCCGGCCGTTGTCCGAGATTTGTCACGGTGATCGCCTCATCGGCGCGAAGCACCAGCAGTTGTCCGGGCTCAAATTCGGTGCCGTCGATCGACAATGGGCCGTCTACGGAGTAAATCGCCCGTTCTTCATGGTCCGCATCCACGGGGATGGAACCCCCCGGTTGCAATGTGACATCGGCGAAAAGTGTGTCGGAGTAGGTCTTCACCGGAGATGACTCTCCCCAGGCCGAGCCGGCGACGAGCCGGGCGTGGGCATTGGTGCCGTCGATGATCGGAAGCTCATCGTCGGCGTGGTGGAAAAATGCGGGTGCAGTCTCCTCCTTGTGTCGGGGAAGCGCCAGCCAGGTCTGAAGGCCAAACAGATCGGCGCCCTGTCGCTTGTACTCTTCGTCCATCCTCTCGGAGTGGACAATCCCCTCGCCGGCACACATCAGATTGACCGCCCCGGGGCGAATGATCTGCTCGGTGCCCAGGCTGTCGCGATGAAGCACCTCGCCGTCGAACAGGTAGGTCAACGTCGCCAGGTTGATATGCGGGTGAGGACGTACATCCAGCCCCTCGCCGAGCACGAATTCGGCCGGCCCCATCTGATCGAAGAAGATGAAAGGGCCCACCATCTGGCGTCGTGCCGACGGCAACACCCGTCGTACTTCCAGCCCCCCCAGATCCCGGGCACGGGGGATAATAATGGTTTCGATAGCATCCACTGTATCCGGCTGGCCCGGAATCGGCTCGTCGCATTCAAGATAGCTCATAACAGTTCTCCGTAACAAAAGTTGTTCAGACGCTCATGTCTCGAATTTGCTGATTATCCGTCGGTTCCCCGCTCGGTGAACCTGCCGTTTTGAAGGTCCTGCATCGCCTCGGCGATCTCCTCCCGGCTGTTCATCACGAATGGGCCCTGTGCAGCAATCGGTTCGTCGATTGGCTCGCCGCTCAAAACCAGCATCGATGCATCATTGTTCGCTTCGATCTCCAGGTGTTGACCCTCCCGATCGAGCACCACCACCTGAGCCTGCCTGGCGATCTTGTCGCCGTTGATCAGGACCGTTCCCCGGCGTACCACGACGGCACCGACCCAACCATGGGGTAGCTCAAATTGGTGGGATTCGCCCCGGTTCAGTGCCAGATCCCATACGTTCAGTGGCGAAAATGTCCTTGCCGCCCCCTCAACCCCATCGAACTCACCGGCGATCACGCGCAGCGTACCGCTGCCGTCGCCCACAGAGATCGTTGGAATCTCCTCGGCGCGAAGTGCCTGGTAGCCGGGAGACGTCATCTTGTGCTTCGCCGGCAGGTTGATCCACAGCTGGAACATCTCCAGCGTGCCTCCCGATTTCGTAAACTCTTCAGAATGAAACTCCTCATGGAGAATCCCGGCTCCGGCGGTCATCCACTGAACATCCCCGGGGCCAATCACGCCCCCTTCACCAGTCGAATCTCGATGGGCAACTTCGCCCTGGTAGACGATGGTCACTGTCTCGAACCCACGGTGGGGATGTTCTCCGACTCCCCTGGGCTGATCGGTGGGACCAAACTCGGCAGGTCCCGCATAATCGAGCAGCAAAAACGGGCTGATCTGCTCTCCGTGGGCGTGATAGTTCAACAGCGAGCGCACGGGAAAGCCATTGCCAACCCAGTGAGGAGATGGGGCGTTGTATACGGCTGTGATCTCTTTGGCCATGATCTGCTCCTCTTGATTTGAGGTTTGTGCCAACTCTCCAAATCAAGTTAAATACGAGACGAAACGCTGTGTAGAGCGAAAAAAAGGAAGCATTGTTGCGTTTTTGCAACGATAAAGGGCTCGCCGATGTTTGATTTGAACGACCTGTACTACTTCGTGAAAGTCGTCGATCACCGCGGGTTTGCGCCGGCGAGCCGAGCGATTGGGGTGTCGAAATCGAAGTTAAGCCGCCGTATTGCCCAACTGGAGGAGCGCCTCGACGTCAGATTGATCCAGCGATCCACCCGGCAGTTTCACGTCACCGACGTCGGTGAGAGTTACTACGATCACTGCCAGGCGATGCTCGTGGAAGCGGAGGCCGCTGAAGAGGCGGTCGACAAACTACGGGCCGAACCTCGCGGTGTGGTCCGAATGACATGTCCCATCGCTTTGCTTCACGCCCACGTCGGCCAGATTGCTGCAGACTACATGCGCAAATATCCGCAGGTGCAGTTGCAACTGGAGGCGACCAACCGGCGTGTCGACGTGATTGGTGAGGGCATCGACATTGCCATCCGCGCACGTCCTCTTCCCCTGGAGGATACGGAACTGGTGGTGCGCAGGCTCTCCGACGAGGGACTCTGCCTGGTGGCAAGCCCCGAACTGGTCGACACATACGGCAGACCATCGGAGCCGTCACAGCTCGACCAGTGGCCTTCGCTGGCACACGGACGCCCCGAAGATTCGTTTCAGTGGCGGCTGTTCGGCCCTCAAGATCAGCAGGTGGTCGTCGATCACCAGCCCCGGTACATCACCACGGACATGATAGCTCTCCGGAAGGCAGCGATGGCTGCAGTAGGCATCGTCCAATTGCCGGTGCTGATGCTCAGCGAACAACTGGCTGAGAAAACGCTGACCCGATTGCTTCCCCGCTGGGTGCCGCACCGCGAGTTGGTGCATGCTGTGTTTCCCTCGCGACGAGGTCTTCTGCCGGCAGTGCGAGCGATGATCGATCTGCTCGCTGAACGCTATCGAGAACTCGGCGCCCACTCCGGCGAAACGAACGGAAACAAGCCCACAATGGCGGAAGATTAGCGGTTTGTGGGGTCTTGCTGGTTACCGATTTGTCGGACCGTCAGTCCTCGCTACGCACGGGGTAGCGAAGATGTGTCACGCCGATGCCGGAGACCACGGTCGGATTGCCAGGGACGGCAGGCGTGTCGTTGAGATGGTCCAAGAGCCGAACCCCGCTGCCGAGAAGAACTGCTGCGAGGTCGATATTCAGTTCGTCGA
>SKMT01000576.1 GCA_007120915.1 Myxococcales bacterium
CGTGGGGGGTTGTCAGGTGGGGTTTGGGGGACATATTCGTTGCGGTTACGCTGTTGAACAACTGTCAGGTGTAGCACAAGCGTGGCGGAACGCGGTTTCGACGATAGCGCAGATGAGAGGTTGGTATGGAGTCGATGAGTACACCGGATGTGGAGCGAATTTTGCTGGCCACCGATTTTAGCCGCTGGAGCAGTGGGGCGATTGAATATGCCTTTGAGATGGGGCGATGTTTTGACGCCGAGGTGCTAATGGTCCATGGCATCGAGCCGATCTCCGATGCGGCGGTAGATGAGGAGGGCGACGAGGATTTCGACGAGTTTTTCGAAGAGCTCGTCGAGAAATCTCGAAGCCGTCTCGAGGAGATGGTCGATGAGGCGGAACGGATGGATGTGAAGGCGAGGTTTCACATCGAGATCGGTCAGCGCTGGAAGATCATCCTCAATCACGCCGAATCCGAAGATGTAGACCTGATCGTGATGGGACGGCGTGGAAACGTCGACCAGACGGAGTTGTCGCTGGGCACGACGAGCCAGCGGGTATTCTTCGGGACCAACCGGCCGGTGCTGACTGTTCCCAACCGCAGCGAGCAGACCGAAGAGACGCAGGTAGAAGTAATTGACTGAGGAAGGATGAATGGAATCGGACCACACCCCGCCGGGCACACCTCGGCAGTTGTATGATGACTTCGGCTACCGGGCGCGCAAACAGCTTGGGCAGCACTTTCTGATCGACGCCGGGATACTCAACGAAATTGTCACCCTCGCCGACATCCGTCGTGACGACCGGGTGCTCGAGATCGGGGCGGGCTGCGGCACGCTGACGCTGGTGCTGCTTCAGCGCGGTGCCGAGGTCGATGCGGTGGAATTGGACGACAACGCCGTCGAATATCTGGAAGGAAAGCTGGCGGAGCATTTCCCCTTGAACCTCCATCACGACAGCGCACTGAGTATCGACCTCGGTGAGCTGTTTGCCCAGACACCACTTCCCTGGAAGGTGGTGGCCAATCTTCCCTACAACATCGCGTCGAAGATCCTGTTTCGGCTCTTCGAGCACACCGAGCGCATCGAAGAGATGACGCTGATGTTCCAGAAGGAGGTGGCCCACCGTATCGTCGCTCAACCCGGGGATTCGGAGTTCGGGCGGCTCACATTGATGTCAAAGCTGTACAGCGACGTGCATCTGGCGATGACGCTTCCGCCCGGGGCGTTTCGGCCGCCCCCGAAGGTCGACAGCGCGGTGGTGCAGTTTCGGCCCATCGACGGGACCCGAATCAAAGACGAAGAACTTCGCGGGGCGTTCGAGCGCATCGTCAAAGCGGCGTTTCAGGCCCGGCGCAAGACGCTGGCCAACGGGCTGAAAGCGATGGGCTGCGACAAGTCGCGGGTCGAAGAGGCGCTCGACCAGATGGGGCTCAACACCAAGATTCGGCCACAGAAGGTGGGGTTTGAGCAGTTTGTGGGACTGGCGGAGGCGCTGGTTGTCTGATCCCCCCGGCGAGAAGATCAGATGGGCTGTTACAGGCCATCGAGAAACTGTTCGACTCGGCGGGCTTCCTGCTCATAGGAGATGCGAAGATAGGCTTCGCGGTCGCTCATTCCGTTGATTCGGGCCGCCAGGTATTCGCCGAGGTATCGGGTCAAAAAGGGGAGGGTTCCGTCGCGTAAAAATTGCACCACATGTGCGACTTCGTGGGTGACCAGTACCAGTGGAAGGTCTCCGGAGCGGCCGAAGAGATGACGGCGGATATAGACTTTTCGGCCCAGTGTGATGCCGCTGGCGCGGCGACGAAGGGCAAAAAAGGCGATCACCGGGCGAATCCCGGCGCCCACCGGTGGCAACAGACTGTGGAATGGGATGAACCGGCATGTTTCGACGGCCTCCTCGCACACCGGTTGGGGGGCGATGTTGCTTTCGGTCAGCGCGTGGAGCACACGGCGTTTCTCGTCGTCGCGCAGGGGACGTTCGTTCACGCCGGCAACCTCCGTCGCACCATCAGAACTCCCAGCAGCAGCATCACGAGAGCAAACAGGGACGTGGAAGCAGCGTTGGTGCTGTGGCAGCCGCAACCTCTCGATGAGCGCTCATCGTCTTGCTGATCCTGGCGTTGAGGCGACGAGGTGGTCTTGTACCCGTCGGGGTAGATGTGACAGACCCCGGCGGCGTCGGCTTCATGCAAATCTCGTTTCTTGGTCTCTCCTTCGCGAGCAGTGGCATACATCGTGGCCTCCGCATTCGAGGAGTGATCCAGCCCCAGAAAGTGGCCGACCTCGTGGGTGAGGGTGTTGCGTAGATCATGGACGACGTTGTCGTCGCTGTTGGTGAACTCATAGTCGGCGGTGTTGACCTCGATGTCGGCGCCCATGATCTCGCCGGTGTTGGTGGAGTAGGTCACCGTGGTCAGGGCGATGGCCTGGTATTGGTCGTGGGGCCAGCCGTCGTCGGTCCAGGTGACGACATTGGTGTTGTCCTGTTCGTCAAAATGAGCCTCTTCGGTGGTGGTGCCGTCGTAGGCCATCTCAAAAAAGCTGCAGTCCACATCGTTCCAGACATCGAAGGAGTCGAAGACGTCGTGTTTGACCTCATCGGTGATCTCGGAGTCGTTGTGCAGATCCCGGGTGCCGTAGACGTTGATCTTGTAGTCGACGGCCTCGTGGTACCACTGTACGGGAATGGGTTGCTCGCCGGAGGAGCAGGAGGGAAACCCGCCGGTGGGGCTGCAGGAGCGGGTCTGCACGAACTCGGTGTTGTCTTCGATGCAGGCGACCCAGTCATGGCAGTCATAGTCGTCGAGTTCGTCGTTGCAGGTCTGATACCAGTCCTGATCGGGGAAGACGTTGCCGACGCATTCCTGCACAGCCAGTTTGTGCTCTGCACAGTCGTCCCAGGCGGCGCAGTCGCCTTCATCGACCTGGTCTTCGCACGTTTCGCTCCAGGGGGTCGGTTCATCGACGACAAGCTCGCAGTCGTTGTGCCAGGGGGCGTCATTGGCTTCGGCCTCGGCGAGCAGCGGAGGCGACAGCAGCAACAGCACCGCCGTTGCCAGGATGGTTGGGAGGGTGCGTGGTTTCATCACTGATCCCCCTGGTCGGCTTTCAGCAGCCGTTCGACCTGATGGCGGAACGACTCGAGGCTGTGTGCCTGGCCGAAGACCTTTTCGTGGCTGTCGGGGTCGAAGTCCTCCGGATCTGGCAGGTCAGCGCCGTCACGCGGCGGCGGTGCTTTGTCGGGGGGAACCAGATGCTGGCCGCGAATCTGAGGGATGACGAAGTCCGTTTCGCCGTCGGGCCCGGTGGCAACGCGGAACTTGCCCTGGGCGAGTCCGGTCAGCGCGAAGCGGTCGCCTGAGTGGCCCAGAAACAACAGAACCCGTTCTTTTGGGGTAAACCCGGGGATGCCTGGAGCGTGGGTGGCCACGTCCCCGGCGCGCCCGCCAATATGACGCATGGTGAACTCGGCGGGGGGTTTGCCGGCGATAGTGTCATGGGTCTCGAAGGAGACAGTGGTGTAGACGCGCCCGTCGTCTTCGACACTGGCTTCAGTGCCGGTGACCTGAGCGACGACGATGACGTCGGAGTGTTCCACCAACTGAGGCAGGTCGAGCTTGACCACCGTGGCAGCAACGGCGGTGGCCGAAAACAGAAGCAACGCGGTGAACACCAGAATGAATGCACCGGCAAGTCTCATCATTATTCGTCTCGTAGGCATAGGGCAGCGTAGCTTCTACACAAGAACGTTCAACGCCCGCGCAAGTAGTCCAGAAATTGGTGCTGAAACTCCACGATATCGGAACGGAAGAACGATCGGGGCCGAAGCAACTCGTCGGTACCCATGGTGCGATTTCGGAAGAATCCGTCCTGCACGAAGATGATTAACTCACCGTCGCCGACGGTCTTGCGCTGAGCGATGGTGGCGTAGTGATCGTCGTCGAGTTGTGCTTCTAGCAGCGCTTCGCCGGTGTGGGCGCGAACGTCGTAGAGGTAGAGATCGAAGTCGTCTTCGTCGTAGGACTCTGCTTCGTCCTCGTAGGTCTCCTCGTTGGGCAACTGATGGGGCGGAAGGGCGCCGATTCCGTACTCTTCGACGTCCAACTGAGCGGAGACGAGGTCGTGGAATCCGTCGACCTGTTCGGGGTCGGGAAACTCTTCGTCGCCGGGCTGCCAGGTCTCGTCGCCCATCTCGATGGCGAAGTCGTCGGTCAGTTTCTCCAGAAGCTGGACTGTGGGCGGTGGGATATTCGACGGCTCGAAGCTGATGACGACCTGGCCACCCTCTTCGAGAAACCGGGCGGTCTCTTCGAGGTCATCGTCGGTGTAGGTTCGATCGTCGAGTTCCTCTTCGCCGAAGTCGATGTCCGAGGAGGTAAACCAGAGGGTGTCGGTGTTGCGGGTGTCGAGCTCGGTGGTCGCCCGGGCGGTGACCTCTTCGTTGCGGTTGGATTCGATGTAGGTGTAGTAGTAGCCATCGCCGCGAGAATCGTTGCGCACGGTCTGGTAGAAGTTCACATCGGACTCAAAGGCGATGTCGTGGCCTTTGACGGGCTGGTTGCGAAGCGGCTCGTCGGTGTCCTCATTGCCCACCAGCCATTCAAAGGCGTTGAGCGCGAACTCGAAGTTGTCGCCCACGTGCAGCCAGGCGTCGCCGAAGATGTTCTGGTCGCCCACCAGCACGGCGCGTCCGTCGCCGTATTCGGTCGCCGAGGCGATGGAGAGTGGACCGGAGGGCTCCAACTCTTCGTCGTCTCCCTGCGACCAGTTGCCGTAGAAGCCGCGCTCGTTGGACTCGTCCCAGTAGTCCGCAAAGCTGTCCTCGGAGGTGAAGACCAGATCGTCGTCGGGATCGTCGGATCTGACGGGTCCGCCGGTCTTAAAGGAGATCATCTCCACCCCTTCGTTGATGGGGTGGTCCGAAAAGTCGAAGCTCATGATCCAGCCCAGCCCCGACACAGAGTTAAAGGGCGGGTGATCCACAGCGGTGTGGTACATCATCTCGATGCCCATGGGCATCAAAAATGGATTGATGCGTTCGGCGTGGCGGTACACGTTGGTGTGATCGCCGATGACGAAGAGTCCTCCACCGTCGTACACGAAGTCCTTGATGGCCTGAATTTCATCGTCCGTAAAATCGGGATTGCTGTCGTGGACCAG
>SKMT01000216.1 GCA_007120915.1 Myxococcales bacterium
CACCTCTGATTCCCTCTGCCACCGCCTGCGCCCCCCCGGGCGACAGACGATGAACAGAGGAGCGGTCCGTTTGAGGAACCGGTTAACCTTGTTCCCCTTCGCTTCTGTCCCGCCTGGCCTCATCGCTTCGATCCATGGGTACAACTCGACAGCACAGTACAGCGCATACAACGAACCTCCACGATGACAACCCGGTGCCGGCCAACACGACTGCTCAACTGGTCCGGCTCCGACCGCAGGTAAATTGTTCGAATCTGTTGGAATCATCGTTCGTTTCTCGTCTCCTCTCACCCACCGCCGGCCCGGCCTGGCCAATTGTGATATCGCCGGGGCTGGCAACGGGGTCGACTCCATCATTTCGATGCTCGTTGTCGATTCGGCGAAAGCGTCGAACAGACCCTTCCGATCCCTGCACTTCTATTATCGAAAAAATCACACCCGGTTTTGCGTATCACCCTCAAATTTTGATGTTTCGGAGCCGAAAGATCACCGACCTGAGGGTATAATCACTGGATATCCGGCATTTCAGAAAATTTCGGCATTTTCGGAGATCTCTGTTTCCGCCATACTGCGGCAGACGTTTGAAGAGCCGAACACGACCACGATATTAGCAGACCGGTTGGTTGTAGTTCTCCTAGCAGACCCGGTAGCTTTTCCTGGCTCCGCACAATCCACCCCCCCCAAGAGTTCTATTCTGCAATCTTCGCGTTCCTAAATGACACGCCACGGCCCACCTCCACACTCCTATCTATCTCAGGCGGACCGATGACCGATACCGATTCCGAACGCTCGTACCTCGCAACTGCTGACGAGATCGACATGGAGCACGAGGAGATGGCGATTCAAAAGCACAGCACCGCCGCGCTGGTGATTACGCTTCTGGCCTTCGGCGCCGCTTACTACGTCGTGGGTCCTCTGGTCGATTTTCCCACCGAACTTGCTGAACGACTTCGCTTTGGGGTGCTCAACAGCGTCTTCATTCTGTTGTGGGTGCTCGTCGGGGTGGGGATGGTGTCGACGGGCCGACGCAAATCAGCGCAGGATATTGGTGGCTCGGCAGCCGGTCCGCCGAGTGAGAAGTTGGCTATTAAGTCGGCGTTTTTACAAAACACTCTCGAACAGGCTGTACTTGCCAGCACAGCGGTGATGGCCTGGGTGGTGCTCGTTGATGGAGCGTGGCTGGCGCTGGTCCCGGTGGCAGTTGTGGTATTTGCCGTCGGTCGAATTCTCTTTTATCGCGGCTATCCGAAGGGAGCCAGCGGTCGCGCTTTCGGAATGAGCCTGACCATGAGCCCGGCACTTCTGGGTATTCCGGCGGCAGTGGTGCTCGTCATCATCGAACTGGCGGGCATGGTTTAGCCCTCCGCTTCCGGTGGTCCATAGCATTCCACACAAAACTGCCAGGCCCGTGTCGTCACCTCAGCAATTTCTTCGGCACGCTGCTCCACCTGGTCGATCTCTTCGACGGGGCTTCCGACATTTGGCAACACCGTGCGGGCGGCGACGATGGCATCGCGTACCGCCTGTTCGCCGGCCTGAAGATCTTCGGTGGGCGTTCCATCGTTGAGAATGTCGACGAGAAACCTGCCGAGCACATGCTTTGCCAGCGACGGGGCGAGCCAGGCGCCGAATGCCGCCGCCTGCGACGCAAACCCTTCGCCCCGTATCACGGCGGTGAGAAGATGATGCGACTGATCGACGAGCCGTTCTCGGGCCGCCAGTGCTGCTGCCACCGTCGCCGCCTCGGTGTCCGCATCGGCGTTCAGTAACGCTCGCTGCACCGTCGCCTCCACGTCATGTAACCCTTCGGCAAGTTCGTCCACCTGCTGTTTCAGCCGTCGGAAATCACCAGGTTGTGTCGGCTCATCGAACTTCAGCGCCTCCACAAGCGCGCGATCTGCCACCAGCGCCCGGTCATCCGCTCCTTTCTGGTCGGCCGATCGGTCGTACATCGCCGCGAAATCGGCGGCCAACTGTTTCGAGAACAACGGCGCCGGTGATGTGTCCAGGTACCGGCCCAGCACTTCGGCGCCCGCTTCCAGCCCCTGTTGTTCGAGCCGATCGCGTACCAGCCGGTACTTTTTATCTTCGCGCTGAAATCGTCGATCCAATCTCTGCGCCTGCGCCACCAGCGGGGCTCCCGACCACTCGCCCAACAGAGCACTGACGGTGGCGATCGCATCGGAGAGAGCGTCTCGAAGTGCTTCCGGAAGCTCTCTTTTTTGAACCGCCGTCGCGACCACCGGGTGCTGCGCCAGATGCAACACCGAAGGAACATCGACGCCCGCGCCATTCCCCCCGGAACCCAACAGGTTACACAGCTTTTCGGTTGTCTCCTCCTCGAGTTCTCCCCCGTCGAGAATCCGGTCGATTTCGTCGATTTTTCCGCTCGTTGAATCCGAAAACATCGTGGCTCCGAGAAATTAAGACGAAAGATCGGCCCCCATTTCGTCGACAATAAGTAGTGAGGCCCCCGGCGGGGTGCAACTGTCGACTTTCACAGGGAGCGAGACGATGGAGCCCACACCGATTCGACAAGCAGACGACAACAACAGCGCATTCCGGCAGTGGCAATTCGAGGAGGCGATCAATGCCCTGAGGCGCCGCGCCGACGAAGAGCTCATCAAGCAGCACTGGTCTACCACCGGTGACACCACCATCGACGCCACCGCCCGCGCTCACATCGCGGAGTGGCTCACCTTCGATGTCGATCGGATCGAGCCGCGAGAACATGAGTCGGTCTTCGAGGCGGTAACCCGCCGGGCAGTCGCCGATCAGCACTGGGAGTTATATGCCGTAGAGCGGCGCGGTGACCAGCGTGCTGCCGTGCGCCGGCTTCGCGACGACCGCGGGTTTCGGCTCCGCTGGGTTGAGGGTCGCGATCTACCGCCCGCCGGCTTCGTGGTCGCTCTTCGCACCGGCCATCTGAACCCACCGGGGTTTAACGTCGCCACACTGCCCCTGGTCTTCGGAGATCGACGGGCGGGCGGCGAGGTCATCCGGGCGCTGATTCGCGCGTTCGGGGATCGTCCTCCCGAAAAATGGCGTCGATTTATGCGGGGTACGGGCGCGCGGATTATCGTCGAACACGCGCTGGAGCGGCTGTACCAGCGGGCGATGGCATCACCGCCCCGACGCCGGGCGGCCTAGTAGACGCAGCGCAACCCGATATCGGTGCGCCGGGCATCGGCATCCCGTTGTTCCCGGGCGGTGGCGCGAAGCTCGAAGGGGTTGCTCACCCAACTGCCGCCGCGCACATATCCGGTCAACTCGTCGTCCTCTTCGCGGATCCATTCCGCGACGTTGCCGGCCATATCCCACACTCCCTTCGGGCTTTTGCCCCCCGGGAACGCCCCGGGAGGCGACGTCCAGGCATAGCCGTCGAGCTTCCCGGGCACCGCCATGCGCACCACGTCCATTTCGCCCCAGTTGGCAATATCGGACTCCCAGTGGTTGCCCCAGGGATAGATGACGTTGTCGTCACCGCGAGCGGCCTTCTCCCACTGGTTGTGGGTGGGAAGCTGTCCGTCGCGAAACTCGCAGTACGCCGCCGCCTCACTTCGATTCACACATACCACGGGCCGGTCGTCTTCACGAAGCACCTGGGGCACCCGAGCCCCCGGCTGCAGCCCCTGAGGTGTCCACACATCGCAGTCGTCGTAGTTGATCGCTTCGCAGGCTCCCGCTTCCACACACTCGGTGTATTCAGCGTTGATCACCGGGGCGGCGTCGATCTGAAACGCCGGCATATCCACGGTCTGCTGAGGCACTTCGCCCTCGAGCAGCCTGTCGCGATCACAGTCCCGCTCGGGATCGTCGTGATAGCGGTAGCAAAACTCCAGAATATACGCCTCGGCATCGTCGCTTAGCCCCTGGCGAAACGTACCCGCTTCGATGTCGACAATCTCGTCGCTCACCCGATCGACCTGGCGGGCATCGTCCTGGTCGGATTGCCGCTCCAGATGCAGCCAGCTCAGCCCGGCGATCACGCCCAGACAGCCCACCAATGTTGCTCCCACCACCCATCGCGTGCGACTTCGGTTCGCGTCGATGGGCGTGCTCCGCGCGGTGTCTCGCCGCTGTACATTGGCCCCCGACTGCAGGTGGGCGCCGGATTCGGCCGGATCGCCGTCACCGTTGTTCGAGGAGTCATCGGGCCGGGCGCCCACCGCCTCCATCCCCTCCACGATCGTATCTGGCCCATTGCCTGTCGCCCGCGTCGGTCTCTGGGCCGGCAAACTCTCGGGCTCGCCGTCGTCAGACATCGACTTCATATCCCGTTTCGGGCGGCTGCTCTTGCGTGACGAATTCGAGCCACCGGCGCCGGTTGTCGGTGCCAGCATGGGCTCTCTCATCGTCTTGGGAGAGCGCATCCGATACCCACAATTCTGGCAAAACGGTGCCGTCTTCGACTGTTCGGTCTCGCATTCCGGACAAGTCGTTGTCTGGGCATCGGTCATGATCCACCTGCACGGCGGGGATATTCTCAGTTCAACAGCCTGGCCCGTCCAGCGTAGTCTTCTCTCCATGGATACGGCAACCCACGACCCAGAGTAGCTGTGACCTGGTAGAACATGCTGTCACAACCCGCGATCGCTGCGCCTTGCGCCCACAGATGCGACACTCTACGATACCGCCCGCGTTCGTTCATGGATTCTGGGAGCTTTGCTGTTCTCCCGCGCTCGATGCGGAGAACGTCCCGGCGATGCGATAGTCTTTCGACCAAGAGGTCTGGAAATGAAACGTCTCACCTGGGTTGTCATCGCGTGTTTTACCCTGGCGTTGTTTGCCGTCGGCTGTGACGACGATCCTGCCGAAGAACAAGAAGAAACGGCGGAAGTCGAACAGCAGGATCAGGACGATCCCCAACAGGATCAGCCCGATGATCAGGGAGAGGTCGTCCAACAGGATGACGAGACACCGGAGGCGCTGGAAGGCACCCAGTGGCTGAAGGCGGACACCTACAGCGTGAAGGTCCAGGTTCCTGAGGACTGGGAGATCACGGAGCACGAAGATATTGTCACCGCCGACGACACCTACGCATCTACCACCGTCGTCATCGGTGGTTCCGGCGCCGATGATACTCTCCAGGACGCCATCGACGAGTTAAAGGACGAGCTGCACTTCC
>SKMT01000289.1 GCA_007120915.1 Myxococcales bacterium
CCCGCGTCTACTACCCTGTTGCCGATCCGAAACGACCCGTGGATGTTCGCACCACTCCAACCCCCGGAGCTGATGATGATGGATGCCATTCGCACTCCCGTCGTGCTGGCCGCGGCGGCGCTTCTGATCGCCGCGCCCGTCGGCTGTGACGGCGCCGACGACCAGCCCGACGAGCCCGAAGCAGAGGCGACTGAAGCCGAGATGCCCGTGGAGGCTGAGCAACCCGGGCCCACCGACGACACCGAACAACCCGCCGGCGCTGCTGCCCCGGATCACGACGAGCCCGCCGAGCCACAACAGCAGGTCGAACCACGTGAGGCGCAGCCAACAATTGCCGAAGTCGACGAAGAGGCCGCCGACGACGCCGATCAACTCGACCCGTCGCTTCTGGACGACGAGCTGCAACAGCAGATCGACGAGGTGCCGATTCCGGTGATGCTGCCGGAAGATGAACAGCTTCTGGCCGATGTGCTCTTCGTGCCCGGCGACGACTTCTACGCCGCCACAATGCACGTCGAAAATGATGAGGGCGAACGAGACCACATGATCGTGGTGGAGGGCTCCAGGATGCAGGCTGACCTTCCGGAGGGCCACAAAACCCTGCGCGACCTCGAAGAAGGCGAATACGCCATCCAACGCATCCACAAGATCCCGACCCTTAGCTTCCACCGCTTCGGGGTGGCCTACTCGGTGAACGTGGAGTGCAACCAACCCCACAAAAACGAGCACTGCACCCGGGATGATTACATCACTTCCCTGGCTGATTCGATGAATGTTGCCGGAGGTCGATAATGATTCGCACCACACTGACGATATTGCTGGCCGGATTGGTTGCGCTTTGCTTCACCGTTGTCACCGGCGGTGAGGCCCACGCCGACTTCGACTACAACCCCCCCGGTGATCTGGTCGCCGGAAGCGGTGCTGGCAACGCCGACAGCACGGTGCACGTGCCGGATATGCGCTTTCCCATCCAGGACGCCCCCGCCTATCCGAACTCCCAGGTCTGGGGTCACGGCGGTATGGAAGGCCCGGCTCCCCACGACGAATGCCACTCCAACAACTACTCCTACCCCTGGTACGACAACTTCTGTGAGACCCGGTGGCGAAACTCTTCGTTCTGCCCCTCCTCCGGCGACGCCCACCAGGGCCAGGATATCCGCCCCTCCACCTGTGAGGACAGCGTCCACCCCGTGGTCGCCGCCGAAGGGGGTACGGTAAGCAGCATCGGCAGTTACAGCGTCTGGATTCAGTCTCCCAGCGGCGTACGCCACCGCTATCTGCACATGAACATGAACCAACTCTCTGTGACCGAGGGCCAGACCGTCGACAAGGGCGACCAGTTGGGCCTGGTCTCCGATGACTTCGGAGGCACGGCCACCACCCTTCATTTGCACTACGACATCTACAGCGGCGGCGACTACGTCAGCCCCTACATGTCGCTGGTCGAATCCTACAAGGACCTGATCGGTGATAACGAACCGCCTCCGGAATTCGACGTCGATCTGGACGCCCGCATCCTGGGGCTCGATGATTTCTATCCCTCCGGTTCCAGCCACGGCGTCCCCGACGCGTTGCCGGGCCAGACGTTTGAGGCCGAAATTCTGCTGACCAACCAGTCCAACGTGGCGTTGGCCGACGTGCAGTTGGGCATCGACGTGGACGAACCCTTCGTGGAGGTGACGGGCTACTCCATCTACTCCGACCACCCCGAATACGACCGGGAGACCTGGGAGACCAACAGCGCCGATCCCTCGGAGACATCGGACAACCCCGGCTCGCTTGGCGACACCGATCAGTTGGCGATGCACGGGTTCTCCCCGGACGAAACCAAGCGCGTCGTCGTCGAGCTGGAGGCCAGCGAGTACAGCATCGGCAAGATCGACGATGTGGAAGTGCGCGTCTGGCTCACCAACGCCGACGCCTCCTCCGACGTAGACGCCGACGGGGTGTTCGACGGCCACGGCGGCGGCTGGGACGACGAGGCATCGGCGAGTGAATTCGCCTCCCAGGTACGCGTTCTTGCCGGCGCTCACATTCTGGACCGCGACCAGTGGCTCTTCGAAAGCATGGAGCACGAAGCGGACCTGGAGGGCTGGGACGTCTGCTACGAAGGCCACCACGACGAGCTGATCCACAACACCAGCCACGGCGCTCTGGCGCTGGATGTGGCCGACGACTCCGCCTGTGTCGCCGCACCCGGGTGGACCGACATCGACGCCGACACCTACGACGAGATGGTCATCGAGGTGCGCGCACATCTGGGCGAGCACGAAAAGGCGCTGTACTGGGCCGGTGAAGACGACCTGCCCCCCGAACAGTTTCCCTGCGACGAGGTCGACCGCGTGTACGGCTCGGACCGGTTCGGGTCGGCAGCGGCGGTGTCGGAAGACGCCTTCCCCGACGGCGCCGATGAGGTGCTGATCTCCACCGGCGAGGTGATGACCACCGACGTCATCGTCGGCGCCGCTCTGGCGGGGCATCGCGACGGCCCGATGTTGCTGACGCTGCGCGACGAATTGCCCTCTGCCACCCAGGACGAGTTGGATCGACTCGACCCCGATCGGGTCACCATCATCGGCGGGGAATTCGCCGTGGAAACGAACATCGAACAGACCATCGAAGACATGGGCATCGACGTGGAGCGACGCGCCGGTGAAAGCCGCTACGACACCGCCGCCGAAGTCGCCATGGAGTTGGGCGCGCCCACGGGCACGGCCATCGCCATCTCCACCGCCGGCGAAGACCTGGTCGACGGCATCTACGGCGCTGCGCTCGCCTCCCGGCTCGAAGCCCCCGTGCTTCTGGTGCACAGCGAGATGACGCCCGAACAGACCACGGACACCATCAACGAACTCGACATCGACGAGACCATCGTCATCGGCGGGGAATCGGCGGTGTCCGAAGACGTCAAAAACTCGCTTCCCTCCCCCACGCGACTTGCCGGCTCCAACCGCCACGAAACGGCGCTGGAAGTCGCCGAGTTCGCCCTCGGCGCCGGCGGCGAAGAGTTGGAACATCTGTACGTCGCCCGCGACGACGAAGTGGTCGACGCCTACCCCGCAAGCGCCATCGGCGACGTCACCCTGGTGTCCAACACCAGTTCGCTCACCCCCGGCGCCGAATCGGCGCTGAACAGCTATGCCGAATCGGCCACCCTCGTCGGCGGCACCTCCGCGCTGAGCGAAGAGGTCGAACAGCAGGCATGCGAGGCGTTCCGCGTGCGAGCGGGCTACGAAACGAACCGGGCGGTCGGCTTCGACGCCCCCGGCGACGGCGAGTTCCACCACCTTGTGCTGCCCCTTGGCGAGCGCGACGGCTGGAGCGGTTCGATCAACTTCCTGCGGCTGATGCCTCAGTACGGGCTCGGCCCCGACGACGAAGGCAGTTGGCAGGACATCGGCGAGATCTTCTTCCAGGACTCGTCAAGCGAGACCACCAGCTCGCCGCATCGCGACTATGTCGACGGCCCGATTGTTGACCTGCACACGTTGGAAGACCCGCAAGATCCAACCGGCGATGATGACCCCTCCGATCCGTCACCCGACGCCTTCGGAGACCCGGAGAACGTGGAGGTCAAAACGGTCTGCTCCACCCCGGGCGGCGGGGTCACCTTCGCGGCAGTGGTCATTGCCCTGCTGGCGCTGGTGGGGCTGCGGCGGGCAGTTAATCTCGGCACCCTGGGCTTTCACCCGGGGCAGTGACCGCAACGTCCCTCCCCCGAAGCGCCAGCGCCGGGGGAGGTGGTCGCGACAGCGAGCGGAGGGGGCGGTCGAACATCGAAAGAGTCCCACACTCATCGACTCCCCGACCGACCCCTCAGTCCCTCCGGGACAGCTCCCCTCTCGCTGCGCTCCAGGGGAGCAAGGCGCACTGACCGCTTCTGGCTTTCCCAGCTCAACCGCTTACATTTGGTGAACGACCGCTAACGGCCACATCAACCGCATCCCGTGGGGGGAGCTATGGTCCATCGACTCTGGGCCGCGGTGTTGTTCACCGCCGTATTCGCCGTGTTTTCGTTCGGCTGCGCCTCGGGGGACAACCCGGAGGACGATGACGTCTTCGAGCAATCGACGTGCAACGGCAGCAACTGCGCCCAGCCGCCGATCCGGCGCGCCGAGTTGCAGGGGCATCTGATCCGACAGCAGGATCGGATCCTCAAGCGCCATGACTACATGAAAAACCTGCCCGATCCGGTCTCGGACATCATCTACGGGCCGATCCCCGACGGCGAATTTCGCCAGGGCCCGGCGGTGGTCAACGACGACGGGGAACCCTTTGATGGCAAGCTGAACTGGCATCACATCGAATTCGACGACGTGCACACCGACGACGCGGACCACGACTCGCTTCGCGGCCGCGACGTCTCCGGCGCCCAGTGCATGTTCGCGCGCAAACCGAATCGGCTCACCGCCATCTTCGCGCTGCTGGTGATGCATCACCCCGACCGTGGCGACGTGCTCTACTTCGGCGGGCCCCACCAGTACGTCACCCGCATCGACACCGTCCCGATCACCGACCGCCACCACAGCCGGGTGCGCATCGACACCGACGACGGCATGCTCTGTGCGTTTCGCGACGACCAGAACCGCCACGGCGCGTTGATCATCCCTTTCGAGTACTCCGATGTGCCAGAACCGGCCAACGGCCCACGATGGGCGGTGTTCACCCTCGACATCGCCGAGACACGCCAGGACACCGGACGCACCACCCGGGTTCCCCGCACCACCGGCACCTACGGCGACCGCGTCGTCGCCGTGGAAGTGCCCCTGCAAAAGTATCCGCGCCCCAACATCGAGTACGCCGGCACCTTCGACGACCTCTACGAAGCGGTGGCCACCGCCGACGACGAAGTGCGCCCCGGAGACTTCCGATTGCGTCCCGAACTGGTCTATCCCAGAATGCCCTACTTGTCGTATCTGAACACCGTCGAAGAGGAGTTCTGCCCGCCCGGCACCACTTGTATCACACCGCCCAAACACATGGGCCACGACCAGATCCCGCCGCTGGATCCGCCGGAAGACGACGAGGAACCGGCGGCCGAAGACGGCGAATAAATGGCGCTCCATACGACCGTGAGTCTCACCGGATGATGAGCCAGCGGTAATTCTTCGCCCACTCAG
>SKMT01000385.1 GCA_007120915.1 Myxococcales bacterium
ACGTTCGCGCCCGGCTGTTGCGCTACACCTTCGATCTTCACAGTGGCGAAGAGCGGGGGTTCTTCGAGCAGATGCTGGAGGGTCGCGATGAGTGAGCCACCCGCGCATCCACTCGTCGCGCTTCGCCCCGGTGACGCCCCAATTCTGCTGGGCAATCACGCGATTGTGCGCGGCGCTCTGGAAGCCGGTGTCGCCGTCGCTACCGCCTACCCCGGCACTCCCTCCTCTGAAATCGCCGACGCCTTCGAGGCCATCGCCTCGACGACGGATATCTACTTCGAATACTCCACCAACGAGAAGGTCGCCCTGGAGGTCGGCGGTGCCGCCGCCTACAGCGGTGCCCGCACCCTGGTGAGCATGAAACACGTCGGGCTGAACGTGGCGCTGGAGCCTTTGATGTCGCTCGCCTACACCGGCGTGCCCGGGGGCCTGGTCATCATCAGCGCCGACGAACCGGGCTGCCACTCCAGTCAGAACGAACAGGACAACCGGCTGGTAGCACGGCTCGCCAATCTGCCCTGCCTGGAGCCCGCCGACGCCGATGAGGCCCGCCGGTTAACCATCCGCGCCTTTGAGTTGAGCGAGCGCTTCGAGCTGCCCGTTATCTTGCGCACCACCACGCGCCTCAATCACAGCCGCGGGGTCGTCGACGTCGGCGAGCTCGCCGAACCGGTCGGGCCCACCGGGTTCAAGTCGGACTTTCGGCGCTATGTGACGATGCCGCCGATTTCGCTTCAGCGCCACGGCGCGCTGCTCGACTCGATGGGCGCCGTCGAATCGGCGGTCGACCACATCGAAGAACTGGTCGAGTTTAACCCCGGTCACGCCTCCTTCGGCATCGTCTCCTCCGGTGTGTGCCGTAACTACGTGCACGACGCGCTTCTGGAGTTGTCCGCCTCCGAGGTGACCGCCCACCTGCAACTGGCGGTGACCCATCCGCTACCCCGGCAGCGCTGCATCGACGCTCTTCGCGAGCTCGACCGGGTTCTGGTGGTCGAACAACTGGAACCGATCGTCGAAAACACCCTCAAAACATGGGTCGCCGACCACGACCTCGACGTGCAGATCGTCGGCAAGGGCTTCGGCGAGATGACGCGGCTCGGCGAATACCACCCGGACGCGGTTCTGCGCACGGTCGCTGAGTTTCTCGAGTTTCCGGTCAGCCGACCGCCAGCGCCTGAGGTGGAGCCGATTGAACTTCCCGGCCGGCCCCCGGCGCTTTGCGCCGGCTGTCCTCACCGCGCCAGCTTTTATGCGCTGAAGGTCGCCGCCGGCGATGACGCCATCTTCGCCGGCGACATCGGCTGCTACACCCTCGGCGGGCTCGATCCGTTCAACATGCAGGACACTCTGCTCTGTATGGGCGCGTCCACCTCCACCGCCGCCGGGCTGTCGCTGACGAACCCGGACCGACCGGTGGTCGCGACCATCGGTGATTCGACCTTCTTTCACTCCGGGATCGCCGGGCTGGTCAACGCGGTGCGCAACGGCCACAACTACACCCTGGCGATTCTCGACAACTCCACCACGGCGATGACCGGCCACCAGCCTCACCCCGCCAGCGACGACGGCGGCCGGCCCCGCGTCTCCATCGAACAGGTCGTTCGCGCCATCGGTGTCGACAACATCGAGGTCGTCGACCCGATGAACCTCCCCGAGATCACCGAGACGGCCCGCCGCTCGGTCGAACACCCCGGGGTGTCGGTGATGATCTGCCGCGAGCCCTGCCCGTTGTATCAACGCGCCGTCGATGGCCCCCCCGAAGAACGGGTGGTCTACCAGGTCGACAAGGATCGCTGTAAGTCCTGCGGCTTCGCCGCCCAGGGGCTGCACTGCAACGTCGAGATTAAGCAACCGACTCAACTGTGGCGCTCCAACCGCAAGCTCGAACATCTCCAGGACCACGGTACCACCCCGGTGCGCGAGTCCGTGCCTCCCTGCTCCGAGGGCTGCCCGGTCAACATCTGCGTGCACGGCTACGTCGCCCACGTCGCCGCCGGCGAATACGCCGCTGCACTGCGAACCATCCGCGAGCGCAACCCGCTTCCCTCGGTCTGCAGCCGCGTGTGCCATCAACCCTGCGAGATCGCCTGTCGGCGAAGCGACTACGACGCGGCCGTCGAGATTAACCGCCTCAAGCGCTTCGTATGTGACTGGGCGTCCGAACACCCCGACCAGGTCCCCCCGCCCGATGTGCAGATCACCCGCGACGAACAGGTCGCCGTAATCGGCTCCGGGCCCTGCGGGCTTGCCTGCGCTCACGACCTGGCACTGCGCGGTTATTCGGTGACCGTCTTCGATCAGATGCCTGCCCCGGGGGGACTTCTTCGCTATGGCATCCCCCCCTACCGGCTGCCCCACGACGTCCTCGACCGCGATCTGGACTGGCTCGCCGAGTTGGGCGTCGAGTTTCGCTGCAGCGTCGAGATTGGCAACGACATCACCCTTCCCGAGCTGGCCGATCGGGGCTTCGACGCCTTCTTCATCGCCACCGGCGCCTGGACGCCGGACATCCCGCAGACGCTCCGGAGTGAGGCGGACGGGGTGCGCGACGCGCTCACCTTTCTTCAAAACATCAACCGCCTCGACAATCAAAAGCGGCTGTCCGAGTTGACCGGCAATTCCGCCCCCCGCCCCGTCGTCGTGATCGGCGGGGGCAACACCGGTATCGACGCCGCCCGCGCCAGCCTGCGGCTGGGACACAGCGACGTCACCGTCATCGAGCGCGACTCCCGTTGTGGGTGCAGCGCCATCCCCGAGGAGCTTCACGCCGCTGAAGCAGAAGGTGTCGACTTTCTGTTCGGCGCCGACGTCCGAGAGTTGCTCGTCGAAGACCAACAGATCTCGGCGGTGCGCGTCTCCGTCGCAGATTCAGCCACCGTCTCCATTCCTGCCGACGTGGTGCTCGTGGCCACCGGCCAGCGCCTCGACCCGCTGACGGTACAACAGTTGGGACTTACCGACACCGACGATGGCTGGCTGGCCACCGACGACGCCGGCGCCACCCAGCTTCCCGGCGTCTTCGCCGCCGGCGACGCCGTCGACGGGCCGGGAAGCGTCATCGAAGTCATCGCCGCCGGCCGCCGCCTCGCCCACCGCATCGACAAATATCTCGCCGGCTCCGACCGCACCGTCGCCCCCCTTCATTTTCACGACCCCGAGTTCTCAGACGACGACGCCGAGTACCGCCCCGACAAACTACCCAACATCCCACCGCGCGAGCCCGTTCGCCCCGCCGAGCCCACCGATTCGTTCGCACCACCGGAGCGGACCCTGACCGAACGGCAGGCCCGCCTGGAGGCGAACCGCTGTATCGGCTGCGGAAGCTGTGCGAACTGCAACGTCTGCATCGATGAATTCGCCTGCGTGGCTATCTGGCGCGACGACAACGGGCGGGTGCGCGTAAACCCATCGTTGTGCAACGGCTGCGGAGTCTGCGCACAACTCTGCCCCAACAACGCCTACGAACGCGTCGTGCTGGAGGGCACATGACGAACAGCAACGACAGCACCACCCGCATCTTCATCTGCGGCGTCGGCGGGCTCGGCACTCTGACCACCGCCGCCCTGGTGGCGAAAGCCTCCCTTCACGCCGGCCACCCCGTCGTCACCGGTGAAATTCACGGGATGTCCCAGCGCGGCGGAAGCGTCGAGACCAGCGTCATCGTCGGCGGCGCCAAAAGCCCCCTGATCGCCGACGGCCGCGCCGATGTCTTCCTGGGGCTCGAACCGCTCGAAGCCCTCCGGTACCGCGCCAAGATCGGCCCCCACACCTGCGTGGTGGTCAACACCGAACCGGTCGTCCCCGTCACGGTCACCATGGGCGGGCCCGACTACCCAGGCCCAGAAAAAACCACCGCCGTTCTGTCGGCTCAAACCGAACGACTCATCACCTTCAACGCCACCGATCTGGCCGCCGAACTCGGCGACGAACGCACCGCCAACACCGCCCTGATCGGCGCCGCCTTCGAACGCGGCGTACTCCCCTTCGATCTCGACGACATTCACCACGCCCTCGACACCACCATCCCCGCCCAACACTGCGAACGAAACCGCGCCGCCCTCAACGCCGGCCGCCAGATCACCACCGAACCCCACCCAGAGCCCAGAACCTAACACCCAGAGCCCAGAACCTAGCACCCAGAGCCCAGCACCCAGAGCCCATGCAATCCCTCGACGACATCCTCAAACAGGCCCAGAACGCCCCGCCCTGCCGACCCGTCGTCGCCGGCGCTGCACACCACTCCACCCTGGATGCACTGGCGTCGGCCCGTCGTCGCACGCTGGTCGAACAACCGGTGCTCGTCGGAGACGAAGACTCCATTCTGGAACAGTTAGAGCTTCGCGATGAACGGTCCGGAGACTACCGGATTGTCTCCCCGGCGGGCGACAATCCGGCCTCCCGGGCCGTCGAACTTATCGCCGACGGCGCCGGGGACGTGCTCCTAAAAGGAGGAATCGCCACCTCTGATCTGCTTCGTGCAGTGCTTACGGGGCTGGACACCCACCGGCGGCTCAGCGACGTGCTGGTCACCGAATACGTCTCCAACGGCGGGCCACGTCTCATCGGCGTCGCCGACGGGGGGGTAAACGTTGCCCCCGACATCGAAGCCAAACGCCAGATCATCGAAAACTCGGTACATGTTTTTCGCCAACTGGGCTTCGACACTCCGCGCGTCGCGCTGTTGTGCGCTGTCGAAAAAATGATCGATTCGATGCCCCATACCGTCCAGGCCAGCCAACTTGCCGAACGGATGAGAGCCTACGACAACTGCATCGTCGACGGTCCCCTGGCGCTGGACAATGCTCTTTCGGAACAGGCAGCGAAGGCGAAGGGAATCGACTCCCCCGTCGCCGGCCACGCCGATATACTCGTCGCTCCCACCGTGGAGGCGGGCAACATCCTGGGCAAAGCGTTTCAGTACCTCGCCGGGCGTCGCGTCGCACATCTAATCGGGGGGGCATCGGTTCCAATTCTGATCCCGTCGCGTACCGAAGATCCCGCCGACCGGGTCCGCTCCCTGGCACTGGCCGTTCACTGCACGGAGCCGCGGCGATGACGTACCGGATCGCAACCATCAACCCCGGCTCCACCTCCACG
>SKMT01000045.1 GCA_007120915.1 Myxococcales bacterium
AGTAGGGCCTATGAGCAGTCGAATTGGCACTGCGTTGGTTGTGATTTGTTCGTTCGCCGTGCTGGCAGTGATGATTCCGGGGTGTGCCAGTGTGGGCGTCGATGATGATGAGCGGCCCGGTGACCCACAACTGCTGGAGCAGGAGGCGCGCAGCTTTCACAGCAACCTCAGATGGGCGCGCTACGAGCATGCTGCCGATTCGGTGCACGAAAGTTACCGTGCCACCTTCGAGGGAGAATACGAGGAGAGGGGAGAGGACTTCGAGATCGTCGACATCGGCATGAAGAGTGCCGACATGGAGGAGGGGGGTCGCGTCGCCGTGGTGGAGGTCGAACAGCAATGGTTCGAGTTGCCCAGTACCGTCGTGGAGACGGAGCGGTTTGTGGAGCGATGGGTCTTCGAGGATGAGACCTGGTTGATGAGGGAGCGACTTCGGCGCGACGAGTACCGCGAGCGGGGCGAAGAGTTCGACAGTGAGCGAGCAGCCGCACAGCAGCAGGACGACAGCGAGTAACCGTGAGTTATCTGCCACCCAAACAGGCGGGGTTTTCGGAGGCAGTGCAGGTATATTTTACGGAGGCTACCGGCAAGATGATGGTCTTCGGGGCCCGCGACCGGGATTTGCTGAACCAATGGAGAGAACAGGGGCGGCCGGCCCGGCTGGTCTGCCGAGGCATTCGCAAGGCTGTAGAGTCGTACGGGCGCGATGATCCACCGCGCAGGCTGGCGCAGTGTGAGCCCTTCGTCGACGATCTGTGGGAGCAGTTCCAGCAGCGCGACGTCGGGGCTCACAACCGCCCACAAAGCGACACGGACAGCGACGAAGCTGGCGATGAGCCCGGCGTGTCTACGACCGACCAGAAGCAGCCGTCAGGGTTGTACCAGCGGGTGCGCCGGGCCATCGAAAGAGCCGGGAAGTCCGCCGATGAAGAGCGTTGGCGTCAGGCCTACCGGCGCGCCTGGCGTGAACTCGATGAGGAGGCCACAGCCGATCAGTTCTCATTCCAACAGCTCGAAGCGGTCGATGAGGCGCTCGTAGATGCCTATTTGGATGCCCTCGACGACGAGGAGCGGCGCATCGTCGAGGAGGCGCTGGGCTCGACCAGCAGTGGGTTGCTCAAACAGATGAGCCCGGCGGCGAAACGCCAGCATATGTTGATGAAGCGCAAGCGAGCGCTCGTGGAGCAGTTCGGGCTGGTCGACCTGTTCGACGTGGTGTGAGTTGTTGGTTATTGGTCCAGTTCCCATAGGAGGTGGGGGCGTTGGAAGTCGCCGTCTTCGACGTCGTCGGAGTCGGGGATGGTCCAGATGTCGTCGAAGTCCCAGCCCTCAAACGTAGCTTCGTCGCCAAAATCGTCGGTAGGGATGCCCGTGGCGTCTTCGTCGTCGTCTTCGATGCCACTGGTGGAGGTGTTCCAGTAGGAGGCGGTGATCCGGTCGTCAGACCGATCATTACCGACGAGACCACCGACCTCGTCGGCAGTGTCATCGACGGAACCTGCAGAGTACGACCGGGTGACGGTGCCACCCCAATAGCCCAGCACGCCGACGAGCCCCCCGACGCGCCAGCCCCCGGTGACATCGCCGAGCGCATAGCAATCCTCGATGGTACCGTTGCTGTGGCCGACAAGCCCGCCAACACGCTCATTCCCAACGGTGTTACCGGTAGCAAAGGAGCCGGTGATGGTGCCGTCACCGTCATTGTGACCTGCCAACCCTCCGACGCGCTCGTGGGCGCCGTCTACATCGCCGGTCGCAAAGGAGTTGTCGATGGAACCGTAGCTTCGTCCCACAAGTCCACCGATATTGGAGTGGCCCGTCACGTCGCCCGAGGCAGCGGAATCGGTGACGCTGGCATCATCTAACAGCCGCCCGACAAGCCCGCCGACATGCCCGCCCTCCCCGGTGAGAACATCGCCAGCAGCCGTGCCGCCGTTGATGGTTGTGCTCGATGCTGCCCGTCCTACCAGTCCCCCCACCTGGGTGCCGTTTTCGGCGGTGACGGTGCCTTCGGCGTCGCTGTCCGTGACCTCGGAGTTGTTGTCGAGCCGCCCGACCAG
Source organism: Myxococcales bacterium (assembly GCA_007120915.1). Lineage (GTDB taxonomy): Bacteria > Myxococcota_A > Bradymonadia > Bradymonadales > Bradymonadaceae > SLJM01. The sequence goes on from SKMT01000045.1 coordinate 2,061, forward strand.
CCCACCGAGACGTACTCCGTTGTCATTGTCAGCGGTGATATCAACCGAGGTGGCAGCCGTGCAGTCTTCGACCGTCGAGTCGTTGCCAACGCGGCCGGCGAGCCCTCCGGTATTGACCATACCGTCGCCTTCGAGGGTGCCCTCACAGTTGCAATCGCTTATCGAAGAGTTATTGACCAAAATGCCCACGAAGCCACCGGCGAGTCGGTTCCCGGAGGATTCAATGTCGGCGACGGCGTCGCTGTTATCGACCGTCGATCCTTCGTCGAGTCGTCCCGCGAATCCCCCGACGTCATTGCCGGTGGCGTCGATGTCGCCTTCGGCGCTGGAGTTTTCGATGCTGGTGTGTTCGGCGCGACCTACGAAGCCACCGACGTAGGCATTGCCGGAGACATCGACCGTAGCGTGGCAGTTGTCGATGGTGATGGAGTCGTCGGGGTCGGCTTGCCCGATGATGCCGCCGGCGTGATCGCCGTTGATCGACACGTCTCCTTCGGCGCTGCAGTCCGCGATCTGACCCTGCTCCAGGATTCGCCCCACGATACCACCGCCGCGATCTCCCCCTGCGTCGACACCCTCCGGGGGGATAGAGACATCGGCGACGACGTCGCTGTCGACGATGGTCCCGCGGTGGCGCCCGGCGATGCCACCGGCTTCGCCGTGTGCTTCGACAGTGCCCACAAACTCCACACCTTCGATCCACGTGTCGTTTACCCCCACCAGCCCGCCGGCCCATTGATAGCTGGCCCGCACGATGTCGCTGGCACTGCTGTCGACGATGCGACCGTTGTTGTAACCGGCGATAGCACCGACGCGGGAATGACCAACGATGGTGCCCTCGACGGTGATCCGGGAGAGGTCGCCTTCGTTATAGGCGACCAGGCCTCCGGTGCGATTGGGCTGGTCGGTGGCGCTGCTTTCAACGGAGAGGTTGGTGAGTTGAACGTCGGAGATCGAAGCCGTTGGACCGACCCACGAAAAGAACCCGACGTTCTCCCAGTTCGCTTCGATGTGGAGGTTTTCGATGGCGTGGCCGAATCCGTCAAAGGTTGCGTGGAATTCGGGGATAATCAATGGGGTGTCGACGTCGACATCCTCCATGTTGATGTCGTCGCTTAACGCAAAGTGGGACCAGGCCAGGGCGTCATTGTTCTCGATCAGAACCAGCAGTTGATCCTGCGAGCAGATCGTGAAGGGATCCTGGACGGTACCGGACCCACCCCCGAAGGGGCTGTCGTCGTCGGAGCCGGGCTCACATTCGAAGGGTTTGCAGTATCCGTCCACACAGGTTCCGGAGTTGCACCGGATCCCGCACCCTCCGCAGTGGTCAGGGTCAGAGCTGACATCGGTGCAGGCCTCGGGATCCCCACAGTCTTTCAAGCCCGCGGCTTCGTCGCAGCCGACGTCGCACTGGCCCTGCACACAGATTGCCGGTTGCCCTTCCTCACCGGCGGGGCAGGTGTTCGAACACTCTCCACAGTGATCGGGATCGGAGTCGGTGTCTACACATCCACCGTAGCCGCCGAATGCCTCGTCGCACCATTGCAGCTCATCGTCGCAGTCGTCGGTAGGGGCGGTAGCGTCGTTGCTGTCGGTGCCGTCGGTCTGGATGGTGTCCGGGTCTTCGATGCAGCCCAGGGATGCCACAGCGAGCACGGCACCGATCAGCGCTGCAGCGAAGAGGGAACCCGAGATGTGGTGAGTGCTCATCATGGTTCGAACTCCCAGCGAAGTCGGGGGCGCACAAAGTCTGAGTCTGCCACCTGCTCGGGCTGGGGCATTATCCAGACGTCATCCAGATCCCAGTCTGCAACTTCGAAGTAGCCCTCGTGGCCGAAACCGTCGCTGTCGCGGATGGTGCCACCGCCGGGGCTGTCGGTCTGGGAGTTGAAATCTTCATTCCAGAACGATCCCGACACATCGGCGTTGTCTCCCAGGCTGCCGACCAGGGCCCCGACGTTGTCGTCGGCGGTGACATCGCCGACCTGATAGCAGCGGCTGACTGTGCCTTCTAACTGACCGACGAGCCCCCCGGCGGTATGCTCGGCGTCGACATCGCCCATTGCATAGCAGTCGGAGATACTGGCGGTATTGTCACGCACTTTTCCGGCGACGCCCCCGGCAGTGTCGGCGGCGTTGACGTCGACGGTAGCGAAGCTCTGGGCAATGGCACCGCTGCCGTGCACAGCACCGACGAGTCCTCCGACCCGGTCGACGCTACTGGTGTTCAGTTGCCCGGAGGCATAACTGGAGGAAATTTGCGCATTGTCGCTCAGTCGGCCCACCAGTCCCCCGGTGCGAGGGCGCTCAGATTCGATGCCGGTATAGGATGCGGAGCCCAAAATAGTGCCCTGATTGTCGCCGACCAGCCCCCCGATGCGACCGGACCAGTCACCGACATCGGCATCACCGGAGGCTGTGAGTTCACCGGAGGCTGTAGAGTCCATGACGACGCCTGTGGAGGTATTCACTCCCACCAGCCCACCGACGGCGCGTGGATTATCACTGCCATCTTCCACAGCCTCTCCGGTGAGGACATTACCGGCGGCGGTGGAACCGACAATACCGCCCTGGTTTTCGCCGACGAGCCCGCCAATGTCGAAGCCTCGCCCGTATACCGCGCTGGCCTCGTCGACGCTGCTCCCTTCGACGAGTCCCTCGTTTCGGCCCACCACGCCGCCGACTCGGTGGCCCCCTCGAGCCGCGGTGTCTTCGACCTCGACGCGTACAAGTCGACCCATCTGGCTCAGCCCTACTGCCGCCCCCACCCACATATGACCTTCCACCTGTCCACCCCGCAGTGTAACGTCTTCGATCACCCCCAGGTTGTAGGCAGAAATCGCACCGACATGGGGGTCATTGTCCTCGTGGTCTGGGTGTTGTTCGTTTTCGATGTCAAAATTTTCCAGGGTCAAATTGCGAACCCTCGCCGACTGGTCGGTCATCGCGAACAGCCCGACGCCGAGTTGATGCCGGTGGATGGTGAGATCGTGGATGGAAAAACCGAACCCGTCGAGCACGCCCGAAAAGTAGCCAATC
>SKMT01000223.1 GCA_007120915.1 Myxococcales bacterium
CCGAGTCCGAGTCCGAGACCGAGTCCGAGTCCGAGTCCGAGTCCGAGACCGAGACCGAGTCCGAGTCCGAGTCCGAGTCCGAGTCCGAGTCCGAGACCGACACCGAGTCCGAGCCCGACACCGAGACCGAGACCGACACCGAGACCGACACCGAGTCCGAGTCCGACACCGAGTCCGAGCCCGGCCCTTCACGGCCGCCAGCGGTCTCCCAGGTCGACGTTGTCGTCGTATACGTGGGGGTTGAGCATGTTGGTGGGCCGGCGCTGGTCTTTGCACTCCATGGTGTTGTCGTCCTGGATGGTGCAGATGCGCGCGTGGACCGTCTCCGGGTGAGTACCCAGCATCGCACGGGGCCCGCCCTGGGTCTGTTTGCGGGTGTAGATGATGACGACCGTCTCGTCGTCGTACCAGTGCGTGATCTCCACGTTGCGCGAATACGCCTCGGAGGCACAGCCCGTCGCAAACACCATCATCGCCGCCAGCGCTACCGCTGCAACGAGGAAAGAAACACCCAGTTTTGCAGGAGCCGAATTCATCGAAACTCCTCGGTTTTCACAAGCAGCGTGCGCTCACAGTCGGTCTCGATGAAGGACTCTCCGCGCTCGACGTCCTCGCCCTCGTCGTCCAGCTTTTCTTCGTCGCGCTCGATGGAGCAGATCTCCACGGCAATCGCCTGGTCCAGGTAGGGCCCGCCGGCGCGGGAGCGCTCCCCTGGCAGATACAGGTATTTGACCGTGCGGTCTCCGATGACCCGGTAGTCCGTGACATACTCGTGTTCCGCGGGAGTGGCCGCACAGGCGGCGAGCACACCGGCGGCGAACAACACCAGAACTATGGCAGCGACGCGTCGCATCAGTCCTCCTCCTCGTCGGACCCGTCGTCATCATCGTCATCGGCCTCGGCGGTCTCTTCGTCCACCTCGTCTTCGAGCGCTGAGATCTCGTCGAGCCGGCGCTGATACTGGGCGATCGTGATCTTGGGGGTGGGCTGCTCGATGCGCCCGAATTCGCCGTGAAGCGCCGGTTCACAGAGCCGCTCGGCGTCCCACTGCGCATCGCAGATGCGGTTGCACCGCATCCGGTCGCCATCCTGCTGGCAGCCCCAGATCGCGACGCCCTGGTCGCTTCGCATCTCCCAGAGCCCGGGGATAATCGTGACCACCCGCTCCTGGGCGGTCTGCACCGTGGCGTACTCGGTGCTCGGGTGCTGGTCGACGGTGCGAATCGTCTGGCGCGTCTCCGCGCAGCCCGCCATCAGCAGGACCACGACGGTGGCGATTAGCACCCCGGTGATGGTTCGGCGGCTCACCATCGCTGAAACTCCGTTTCGATGTGACGGCAATCCTCGAACGCATCATCGACAAGATCGCACTCGATGATCCCGCGCTCCCACACCCCCTCTTCGGTTTTCTGGGTGTACAGAAACTTCACCCCGTCATCCGTGGAATCGATGGCCTCCACGTACCGGGGCGACGCCGACGCACAACCGACGGTCATCGCCAACAGCGACACCACGGTGATCCACGCCGCGACGTTGAACATCCACCTGCCGTTGTCGGTACCTATCATTCGTTCCTCGGCCCTCGATACACATATGAAGGGACGACGATTATACCGCAGCGGAGAGGCAATTTGAACCGTCGTCCGATGGGCCAAAGGCGCCATCGAACGAGACAACCCCCGCGCAGGATGGCCTCCTGGAGCCGGCAACATTGTCGGATTTCCGAGTTCCGAGTTCCGACTTCCGATTCAATTTTGCTTTTGCTTGTCTGATGTCTTTCGCGCAGTCTCGGAGGGGTTGGACGAAGAGCCGGAGACGAAGGAAAAATTAGAACCCATCGGAACTCGGAAATCGGAATTCGGAAATCCGACGGTGCCACGACTGTGGCTCACGGTCCCGCACGCCCCCTCAGTCCTCCTCCCACCCCGGCCGTGCGTGCACGCCGAGTGTGAAGGCGTGGATGAACCCATCGTAGGCGCCGGACAGCCCCTCGTCGGCGGAGGCGGTGCGGGTGAAGATCGAAAAATTGTAGGCCGCATCGATCTCCACACCGTCAAACGGCGAATAACCAAACCCGAGGCTGGTGATGGTGCGATCCGTGGCGGGCTGGGCGGCGGTCAGTGTCTCGCGGGGGGCCGGCGACGGCTCGTAGGCGAGCCCGGTTCGGATCGCCAGCCCATCGAGCGGTGAGATAAACTCGGTGCCCACCCGCATGGAGATGGTGTTGTTCCAGTCGCGGTCTTCGACGATGTCGTCGACCTCGTCGGACGCAAACTGCACCTCAAAGTTGTCGTAGGAGCTCCAGAGGCTGTACTCCAGATCAAGCGATACGATGCCGTTGGCCATAATTTCGTAGGCCACGCCCACCGCCAGCCGGTGAGGAAGCACCATCTGAGTGCTCGCCGGGGTGTCGTGCATGTTTGGCTCCATCTCCGGGGGGACGTCGTCGAAGTGCGCCATCCCCTCGAAGTTGAGATCAACCGCCGAGCGCCAGCTCGCACCGAAGCTCCACAGATCGTGGGGGGCGACCCAGGCGCCGGCCTGCGCGCCCAGCCCCGGTGTGGAGGCGTCGAGGCGAACGTGGGCCTCCTCGCCTTCGCGCGCCACATCCTGGAACCGCTCAAACCCCACGTCAGCCCACACCAGCCGCGGCCCCGCGCCTACCGCCAGCCAGTCCGTCGCCCGCCAGGCCACAGACGGCGCCGCCTCCATCGCCCGGATGCTCGTGGCCGTCGCCTCGAAGCGGCCCTCCCAGTCCTCCGGCCACTGCAGACTGGAGCCGTAAGGCACCCCGGCGCTGATGCCGAGGGCGAAATCCTGGTAGCGCCCGAAGGCGTGCAGATAGGGCGGGAACGCCCCGTCGACCTCCGCGCGGGTGCGTTCCCCGTCGTCGCCTTCGTGCTGGACCAACGGAAACAGCGCCGAGCCGCCGGCGCCCACACCCCACTCCTCCTGGATGGCAAAGCCCGCCGGGTTGAAGTAACCCGCCTCCGGCACGTCGGGCCTGGCCGTCAGCGCCCCGGTCACCCCTGCGGAGGGCGCACCCTGAAGCCCCTGGGCGTAGCCGCTCGCTTCGGCGCTCTCAGCGACTGTGAGAATGGCGAAACCGGCCACGGCTGCCACCGCCGCCGGCAAGATGTTGCAGAGCCGTAATTTCATCCGCTCACCGATCATCGAAAAATTCGATCATATCCTCGCGTGCAGTGCGAGTAGCCGTGGACAACCCGGTCGGGTCGAACAAAAAGGCATGGTCCGTCACCGACGGGTCGTAGGCGTTGTAGTCCACGCCCATTCGCTGCGAAAGGATCTCCGTGCCGATATTGGGCACCACCAGATCGCCTTCGGCCATCTGAATCTGTACGCGAGCCTGGCGATCGTCGATGACTTCGCCGTTGACGGGATCGGTGTATTCGAGCGGATCTTCGACGGCGTGCTGGGCGAGGTTCAGCGGATCGATGGGGTCGAGCAGCCAACGGGCGGCGTTGATGAACTCAAAGTAGTCGTCGGAATCCTTCTCGATGTCCCTCTCTTCGAGCGCTTCAGCGTACAGGGTCTCGAAGGTCGCCGAATTTTCGATGAGCGTGGTCATATCGGCACCGGGCACATTGAGCACAAAGGTCTCGATCTCCGGCTCCACTGCGACCAGCCCACCGCCCAGGATCCCGCCGAGGCTCATTCCCAAATACAGGATCTCGTCGTCCAGCGTGTGGCCCGGCTGTGGCAGAATCGCCTCCTGCAGTTCTTCGCCGCGGATTACGCGCACCGCCTGGCTCAAATCGAGAAGTCCCTGGCCGAAGGCGTCGCTGGTGGCGGCCAGGCTGTCCAGATCGATGAACGCATGTCCGCTTGAGACCGGGTAATTCAGCAGGTCGTCGTACTGGGTGTCGCGAAGAAAGGAGAGCATGGAGCTCAGTTCGATGGTCAGCAGATCCACCTCTTCGCCGTCGTCGTCCACACAGACCCCGTCTTCTCTGCAGGTGCCATCGTCCTGGCATTCCCCGTCGCTCAGACAGGGCGCGCGGCTGCCGTGGTGAGGCAAATCGACGGCAAATGCGGCGTAACCGGCCTTCGCCAGCTCACTGGCGATCAGATACAGCAGCTCGCGGCTGGTCATCAGCCCGTGGCCAAACAGCACCACCGGCACCGGCTCGTCGATGGAGACCGCACCCGGCTCCGGGAGGGTCAGCGCAAAGGAGACCTCCCGCTGTACCGCGTCTTCATCGTCGACGGCAGTGCGGGTGACCGGATCGAGGTAGTCGAGCACCGTCATCTCCCCGCGCACCACCGTCTCCACCTCGTCGAGCAACAACCCGGCCGCACCCGAGGGGTCGGTGGTCTCGATGTTGGTGACCTCCGTAGAGATGTCCTCCTCATAGAGTCTGGCGCGCCGCTCCAAAAGCCACCCCGGGTTGTCGTCGGTGCGAAATGGCACCGCCGCAGCGATGTCTTCGCGCTGGAGAACCCCTGATTTCTCAAGCGACGTAAGAAGCTCGTCGGCGACCTGGCGCACCGGCTCGATGCGCCGGGCCTCCTCGTCGGACAGCAAGTCGAGCTGCGAGTTGCCGTCATCGTCGACCAACTCCGCTCTCAGCCGTGTGATCGCGCCCAGCGGCTGGGCGCGGTGGGCGCGCCCGTTGTCAGTGAGAAGTTCATCGGTGAGCACCCAGACGTAGTCCGTCGCCGGCTCCAGCGCCAGTTCGGGGCTGGTGTAGACGGTGGTCGGGTCGTCGAACCGGCCCCGCTCAACATCGTCGACTCGATTCCACTCGCCAGTGTCGTCGTCACGCTCGTACAGCTTCAGCGCCTGATCGGTGGTAACGCCCTCACCAAAGTTGTGGGTTGACTCGGCGGTGAGCGCTCCCGACGTACTGAACCCGCCGCGGGCAGACAGTACCTCGCGAATCTGTTGCTCTTCCTCGGTCATCGACGAGTCTATCGGCAGTTCGATGCCCTCCCCGTCGCTGTCGCGCAACAGGTCGTTGGGCATCGGCACCTTCCCCTGGGTTGCATCGTATTGCACCGACGGCTCGTCGCTGGTGGTAAAGCCGAAGGCCACCGCCAGGTGCTCGCGCAAAACCCCGTGGCTCG
>SKMT01000334.1 GCA_007120915.1 Myxococcales bacterium
CGCGTGGCCAGATCGGGGAAGGCGGGCGACGAAGATCTCATCGGCGCGATCCGACGACGTCAGCCGGATATGCTGGTGGTCACCGAAGCGCGCTATGCTCGAGCGATCGGGGTGCTGGAGAATCTGACCGGTGTGGAGAGTCTGCAGGTGGGGTTGGTCCCTGAGTTCTACGTCGATCCGAGCTGGTTTCACGGGCAATTGCATGCGTTTGTGGTCCCACAACAGGAATTGATCGACGAACTGGTACAGCGGGGAATCGAGGAGGAGCGCATCCGGGTGGGCGGCCCGGCGCTGAGACCGGGGTTTGTGGGGCAGGTCGACCGCGACGAGGCGCGCGCTGAGCTTGGGTTCGACGAAGACCAGCAGGTGGTGCTGGTGCGCGCCGACGGATTTGATGCGGCGACGCTGGAGAAGCTGGTGTTCCAATGCACTCTGGCGGATCGACCACTTCGGTTCGTGTTTCATCACGACGGCGACGGGGCCGTGGCCTCGACTCTGCGGCGGGCGGCGGATCGGTTCGGTTTGTCGGCGGCGATGTTTGGTCGCGTCGCCGATCTGGAGCGCTACTTCCGGGCGGTCGACGCGATCCTGGCCGATGACGATGACCCCTATCTGGGCGAAGTGCTTCAGGCGAAGACCCCGGCGTTGCTGGTATGTGAGTCCACAGAGGGGGGCGCAAACGTCGAACTGCTGGGCCAGAAGAAGTTGGTCGATCGGCTGGAGGATCCGGGCCAGCTCGGTGCACGACTCGATCGGTTTATGCAGCCAGAGTATCTCGATGAGCTGCGCGAGCAGCTCGGCGAGTGGGACGGAGCCTCTCGTCATGGTGCGCTGGTCGATGCCCTCGAAGAGATTGCGCGGCACGGTGACGAGTGGCGCTATGCCGCCCCTCCGGAGGCGACCGAACAGCCTGAAGGTGACGCCGGCGGTGAAGAGCCAGCGGCCGGCGCCGGCCCCTTTGAGCCGATTGGCGGCCAGGAGAGGAAAGAACGGTCCGACGGTGAGGGAGACACCGGCGAGAAACCTGCTGGGCGCCGTGATGTCTCTTCGATGTCGCGCGCCGAAGCAAAGGAGCAGCTCGCGGAGCTGATTCTCAAAGAACGGGAAGCCGAACGGCAGCTCAAAGAACTAGAAAAACAGCAGGAGCGCTGGAGAAATCGCCTCCAACTGGCCCGGGAATGGAACGAAGATGACCTGGCAGAAGAGGCGAAGTCGATTCTGCGCGGATACATCGACGAAGCAGAACCGGTAGAGCAGCGGCTCGAGGATATCCGGCGCCAGAAGGAGAAACTAAAGTCAGCGGCGCGAAGCGGCGATGGCTCCGGGGGTGTGGATGACGACTTCGAGGACCGGGTGGGGCATCTCGAGGAGCGATTCCGAAAGATGGAAGTCGACAGCGATCTGGAGGGGCTGAAAGACCGGATTCGACGCGAACTTGGCGAATGACGGCACAGAGTGGCACCGACGCTGAGGGAGGACGGCTGCGGCTGTGGCTTTCGCTTTTGTTGGCCATCGTCATTGGCGCGGTATTTCTGATTCTGGCCGTTCGCACGGTGCCGGTGGATACGGTCTGGGATTACGTCCAGCAGATCGACTGGCGACAGATGGGGCTGGCCGTAGCGGCATTCACAGCGCTGTATGCACTGTGTCACGCCGCACGGATTGTGCGCTGGTGGTATCTGGTGCGCCCCATCGGGGATGTGGATGCCCCGGAGGTGTTTCGTATCGGTACCGTGGGGTTTGCGGCGATTTTGCTGCTTCCGCTTCGGCTCGGCGAGCTGGTGCGCCCCTTCCTGCTGGCGAAGCGCAACGAAGTGTCGGGGGCGGCGGCGCTGGCGACGATTGTGGTCGAACGGGTGCTGGATGGGCTGGTGATCACGGGGCTGCTCTTCGTTGGTCTGTGGACCTATCAGGGCGACGCCTCCACAGAGTTGGTACGCACCGTGGGGACCGTTGCGGCAGCGATTTTCGTGCCGGCAGTGGTGATGTGCGTGGTCGCCGCGTACAGCCGCAGGCTGGCCCGGAAGGTGACCATGGCGACGCTGGGCAGGGTGTCACAAAAACTGGGTGAGAAGGTCGCAGGGCTTCTCGAACAGTTCGCCTCCGGGTTCGGGGCGATGGTGCGCCGCGGAGAGATGGTGCCGTTTCTGGTGGCCACCGCCGTGTACTGGACGGGCAACGCCATGTCGATGTGGGTGTTGTTGACGATGGGGTTCGACCTTGAACTCGCCCCCTGGGAGGTGGTGACGGTGATGGCGGTGTTGGTGGTGGGGATTATGGTGCCGGCGGGGCCGGCGCTGGCCGGGAATTTCGAGTATTTCATGGTCCAGGGGTTTGCGCTGTTTGTGCCGGTGGACCAGCCTGAAGTCGGTGGGCAGGCGGGAGCCTATGCGGCGATGGTTCACCTGCTTCAGATCGCGATTATCGTCATCCCCGGAGTATGGGTGATGATTCGCCACCGGGCGCTGCGGCTGAACCGGCGCACCGTCGAAGCATCGCGCTCGATTGAAAACGCTGAGGAATCCGAGTCCTGAGTGCCGTGGCACCCAACCTATCTCCAGCATCTCCATATCCCCTTCTGCTTACACGTCGAGCCTCTGTGAGCAGTGCTTCCTGTCCGATGACCGATCACCACCGATCATACCGTGTGCGGACTGCTGAATTGACAGTGTGAGCCGGCGGTTCGTACCTTGGGGCTCAATTGCGCGGGACTCGCGACGGTATTGTTCACGCTAAGGAGGCGCTGTGAGTCCTCTATCGGATCGACAGTTGACGGTACTGGTACGGGTCACGGAGCTGTTTAATCGCACCGGGGAGCCGGTGGGAAGTTCTGCGATCGCCGCCTGTGAGGGGATTGACGTCAGCCCGGCGACGATTCGCAATGACATGGCCCGGCTCGAGGAGAAGGGGCTTCTGCTCCAGCCCCATACGTCGGCAGGACGGATGCCCACATCGGCGGGGATGCGTCGATATGTGGATCATCTCGTCGACAGTGGTCGGCTGGCGCGTCACGACCAGGTTGACTGGCGACGGTATCTGGGGGAGCTGGGCGATGGTGACGTCGATTCGATGGCACGTTCCGCCGGCATGGTCATCAGTGAGTTGTCACAACTGACGAGCATTGTCTCCAGCCCCGAAGTCACGGAGAGTCGGCTCAAGGATCTACATCTGTCCTGGCTGTCCGAACAACGGGTGCTGGTAATTCTGGTCACCCAGGACGGGCGGGTGTTCAACCGGGCGGTGCGCCTGGAGGAGCCAATCGACCGGGAGTCATTGCAGCGAATGGGGAACTTTCTGTCGGAGCAGGTGGTGGGCCTGACTCTGCGACAGGTGCGCAAGCGGGTGCGCGAGAAGCTCGAACAGACCCAGTTGGAGTACCGGGAGTTTATGTGGCGGGCCCTCGAGATTGGCCGAGAGGTCGTGGAGATGGCTACCCGCTCGGAGCTGTTTGTAGAGGGGAGGTTGAACATCCTCGATATCACGGAGTTGGCCCGCGATGTGCGCCAGGCACGCGACGTGATGCGCACCCTTGAGGATCAGGAGCGTATTCTGCAGGTGCTCGATCGGGTGTGCGACCAGTCGCGGGCTCAGACGTTGATTGGTCCGGAGTTGGGAGAGGGGTGGGCTCAGCATCTAAGCCTTGTGGCCTGTGCCTATCATTTCGAAGGCCGCCAGGTCGGTCTGGTGGGGATATTGGGGCCGATGCGAATGAATTACGCACGGATGATTCCACTGGTCGAGCATGCGGCGGGTGTGTTATCTGAGGAACTCGAAGATTTGGCCTGAACAACAGACCTCGCCGGTGGTTCCGGTGTGCTCGATAATGGATGGGTAGGAGACCACGTTGAGTGATCAAGAAAAACGAGAAGAATCGACGGATCAACCGGTGGACCCGGGCGGTGAAGCTGCCGGCGAAGACAGTGGGGCAACCGACCCCGGCGGTGATCCCCGTGAGGCGGACACCACAACCGCTGAGGACGAAAACGAGGAGGCAGCAACGCCGCAGCCGGGCGATGATGCTGCTGACCCGGAACCTTCCGAAGCGGACTCGGGCGACGACCCCGGGCTCGCCGAGGATACCGAACAAGATGACGCCCCCTTTGATGACATCGAAGCGCCGGCGTCTGAAGAGGACGAAGATGGTGACCCGGGCCCCGAGCAGCCCGGTGGTTCCGAGGAGGATTCGCAGGCCGAAGCGAACGATGAACAGCTCGATCAGCCGCAAGAACAGCCGGAGTCGGACGAGCAGCAAGAGCCATCCCCGGAGGCCATCGCCGACGAAGCGCTGGAGATGGTCGACGAATTGACCGAAGAGCTCGAACAGAAGCAACAGCACATCGAGCGGCTTCAGCATCAACTCGACGAACGCAGCGCCGAGGTGGAGCGGCTGGAGACAACAGTGAAAACGGTCGAACAGGAGCGCGAAGCGATCAACGAAAAGCTGCTTCGGAAGGCCGCCGATCTGGAGAATTATCGTCGACGCACGGACCGAGAGAAGAAAGCGCTGAAACGGTACGGGATTGACGACGCAGTCAAGGAACTGCTGCCGGCGTTCGACAACATGGAACGGGCACTGGAACACGCCGAAGAGAAGGGCGAAGACAGCTCCATCGTCGACGGGGTGAGGATGGTCTACCGCCAGATGCTCACCGCCCTTGAGAAGCACGGTGTCAAGAAGTTCGATTCCGTCGAGGAAAAATTCGACCCCGAACACCACGAGGCGATCCAGCAGGTCGAAACCTCGGAGCACGACACGGGCACGATTATCGAGGAGTTTCAGAAGGGGTATCTGCTGCACGACCGGCTGCTGCGCCCGGCACTGGTTTCGGTGGCGAAATACGTGGAGCCGCAAGAGGGTGAAGAGCCCGAAGAAAGTGAGCAGCCCGAGGTTAGCGAAGAGCCCGAAGAAGAGCAGCCCGCCGAAGATGACGAACAACGCGAGGGCTCGGATGAACCCGAAACCGGTGCTGAGATTGGCCGCTCTCATCGCTCTTTCTGGGCTGCTCGCGGCCTGCGGAGCTGAACCCGCGGTGCTCGAGACGGTCCCTTCGCCCGCTGAGGCGTCGCCCCTGGAGTCGCCTCTGA
>SKMT01000113.1 GCA_007120915.1 Myxococcales bacterium
TGACGATTAGGTTGCGCCCGCTACCCGGGAATGCAACGGCACGTCAGGTTGTGCTAACGGGTAGCAACGATGAGGACGACGTCCGTGTTGATGTAGGGGTCGGCCGAGTTGACGGTCGGGCCGATAAGGAGGTGTTAGCCATGCCCATCTATGAATATCGCTGTTCAGATTGCGAGCATACGTTCGAGAAGCTGCAGCAACTGTCGGATCCGGACCCCGAAGAGTGTCCGGGCTGCGGCAGCGGGGAGGTCGGCCGGTTGATCTCCCGATCCAGCTTTCAACTGAAGGGAGGGGGTTGGTTTGCCGACGGCTACGAATCGGGTGGGGATGCAGCCGGTTGTGGCAGCGCAGACGGAAGCTGTGCTGATGATGCCGCCGCCGAATAGCAGGGGGGCGGTTGCCACGGGCGGATCGGTGCCTAAGGTTGGCACCTGAACAGAGGTCGTGGCCCGGCCGTCGGAGCTGAAGACCACCTCAGAAACAACGTCAGCACCGGTGGCTGTGCCGCAGTACGAACCGATGAACACCACACAAGGAGAAGTTTACGATGGGTAAGATGATAGGAATTGATCTGGGTACCACCAACTCGGTGGTTGCTGTAATGGAAGGAGATGAGCCTCACGTCATCCCAAACCAGGAAGGAGCTCGCACGACACCGTCGGTGGTCGCATTCGACGAAGACGGAGAAGTACTGGTCGGAAGGGTCGCCAAAAACCAGGCGATCACCAACCCGGAGCGCACCGTCTTCTCGATCAAGCGGTTTATGGGCCAGCAGGTCTCGGAGCTGGATGATGAGCGCGATCGGGTGCCCTACAAGATCGTGGAGGCCGACAATGGCGATGCCCACATCGAGATCGATGGCGAGCGGATGAGCCCGCCTGAGGTCTCCTCGAAGATCTTGATGAAGCTCAAGCAGGCCGCCGAAAGCTACCTGGGCGAAGATGTGACCGAAGCGGTGATCACCGTGCCGGCGTATTTCAACGACTCCCAGCGTCAGGCCACCAAGGACGCAGGCCGAATCGCCGGGCTGGAGGTCAAGCGGATTGTCAACGAGCCCACGGCTGCCGCTCTGGCGTACGGGCTGGACCAGCAAAAAGAAGAGCTGGTAGCGGTCTACGACTTCGGTGGTGGAACCTTTGACATCTCCATTCTGGAGGTGGGTGAAAACGTCATCGAGGTCAAATCGACCAGCGGTGACACCCATCTGGGCGGTGATGACGTCGACCAGAAGATCATCGAATGGCTCGTCGAGGAGTTCAAAAGCTCTCAGGGCATCGATGTGTCGGACGACAAAATGGTCATCCAGCGGCTCAAGGAAGCCGCCGAGAAGGCCAAGATCGACCTGTCCAGTGTGGTGGAAACGGAGATCAATCTGCCGTTTTTGACCGCCGACGACAGCGGGCCGAAGCACCTGAACGAAACGCTGACCCGAGCAAAGCTCGAAACGATGATCGAGCCGATCATCGAGCGTACGCTCGAGCCCTGCCGTCAGGCGCTCGAAGATATCGATGCCGACCCCTCCGATATCGACGAGGTGATCCTCGTCGGTGGGTCCACGCGCATTCCGCTGGTCAAGAAGCGGGTCAGCGACTTCTTCGGCCAGGAGCCCAACCAGGGGGTCAACCCCGACGAGGTCGTCGCCTGTGGTGCGGCGGTGCAGGCGGGCGTGCTCTCCGGAGATGTGGGCGATGTGTTGCTGCTCGATGTCACGCCCCTTTCGCTGGGAATCGAAACCCAGGGTGGGGTGATGACGAAGCTGATCCCGCGCAACACCACCATTCCCACCAAGAAAAGCGAGATCTTCAGCACCGCCACCGACAATCAGACCTCGGTGACCGTGCATGTGCTCCAGGGTGAACGGCCGATGGCCACGGACAACCGCACCCTGGGCAAGTTCAATCTCGACGGGATTCCGCCTGCTCCCCGCGGAGTGCCTCAAATCGAGGTGACCTTCGATATCGATGCCAATGGCATCGTGCATGTGTCGGCGAAAGACAAGGCCACCGGCAAGGAGCAGAAAATTCGCATCGAATCCTCCGGCGGTCTCGACGAGAACGAAGTCGAGGATCTGGTCAAGGAGGCCGAAAAGCACCGCGAGGAAGACGAACGCAAGCGCGAGCAAGCGGAGCTTCGCAACAAGGCCGAGTCGATGGTCCACTCCGTCGAAAAGACGATGGAGGAAGCCGGCGACAACCTGCCCGATGCCCAGCGCGAAGAGATGGAGTCGACGCTCGACGAGCTGCGCACTGCCGTAGAGGACTACGACTACGACACCATGGAGTCCATCGTCTCCGAGCTCGAGGAGAAGATGCACGAAGCCGCCCAGCAGATGTACGGCGGTGAAGGTGGTCCTCAGCCCGGCGCCGCTGCAGCCGGGCCCGGTGCGGCTGGGCCGGCGCCGGATGATGACTCCGATGATGATGATGACGATGATGTCATCGACGCCGAATTCGAAGAGGCCAAGTAACCGGCGCACACGGCTTCGGTCGTGTTGATGCTGCATATCACTGGTGCCGGACGTTCCTCCCTCGGGAGAGCGTCCGGCACCTGTGTGTCTGCGGCTCTCCTCGTGGAATACTCTGCGCGCTTTGCAGCTTTAGTTCACGTTGGCCCGTCGCTATGATGGGCGCTGAAGTGCACCAATGGGCCAATATCGTGGTCTGCCTGATGCCTGAAAGCTGGAGGTTGTGATGTCGACAACCGGTGATGTTCCCTCGGGAAAGCCGGGCTCGAAGTCTTCGAGCCGACGATGGATTGCCGTCGCTGCTGTGCTGCTGTTGATTGGCAGCGGGGCGGCATTCGCAGCGGTTTCTGCATCCGATGACGATTCATCGGAGCAGTCCGAGGAAGAATCGGAACAGGAATTCGTTGACTTCCAGCCTTACACCGGCAGCGATGAGCCCGTCGAACAACAAGAGGTTGTCGAAGAGCCGGAAGAACCGAAGGTTGCTGAGCAACAGCAAGAGCCACAGCCAGAACAGCCGAGTGTGCTCGAACAGATGGAAGAGTCGGACTCCGGTCCCGAATCGGTCGAAGATCGCGATCCGCGCCAGGAAGAAGCGACGGTGCTCGGTCAGAAAGCCGACGGGGAAGAGATCATCGAAGATCGACGTGGCGATTCGATGGCGCAGCGCGAAGCGGAGATACGGGCGAAGAAAAAAGCTGATGCGCTGGAGCACGAAGACAACCAGGAAGACTTCCGCCAGCGGTTGTTGCGCCGGGACATGGAACGCAATTCACGGATGCTTCGGCGCAACGAAGACGGCGAGCCGGCCACAGTACCGGGCGTGCAGTTGAGCGATGAGGTAAAGGAGCGATTCGAAGAGCAGTTGAATCAAGGCGATAACGACTGAGAAGTGGTCAAAAAAGCAGATTCGGTCCCAGATAGCGGCGGATTTCACTCCAGTTTCCGTCGAATTTTCGCGACGTAGCGCTGCTGGGTCTCGTCATCCGATCGGAAACTGGAGCAAAATCTGCTCGCTCCTGCTCGGTCACCACTTCTTCGACCGCTTCTGACTTCGTTGTTTGACAACCCATTTTCGGTGAATTATAAACTGCGTCCGCCGCGCGAAACGGCGCCACATATGCGGGAGTAACTCAGTGGTAGAGTGCGACCTTGCCATGGTCGAAGTCGCGGGTTCGAATCCCGTCTCCCGCTTTTTTATCAATTGCGAAAACCCCCAATTTCGGGGGTTTTTGTTGCTTCTTGTGTAACGTTGGTTACCCTTGTGCCTTCCATGGGTCACCGGAGTGTTATGTACCGTCACAGACGGCGGTTGCAGCCGGGGCCGAGGTTTTAGCAGTGGATTGAACTTTCGGAGTGTCTACGTATGAGCAAACCGGAAGGATTCTTGCCTTCGCGAACGTGTCCGGTCTGTGAGCAGACCTTCACGTGGAAGAAAAAGTGGTCCGACTGCTGGCACCGGGTGATCTATTGCGGGGCCGACTGTCGAGAGAAGGACAGCAAAGCTCAGGGGTTTGAGGATCATGGTTCCGATGGGGAGAACATCGATGCCGAAGTTGGGGCCGGTTAGACGGTTTCTGTGACCTTCTGTAGCCCCGAGGGGCAGTCGGGATTCAGTCCCCGGCGCACTGCCAACTGCAGGGCGGTCTGCTGGGCGAGGAAGGCGAATACGGGCGCCCGTGCCCAGTGAGCCTGGGGCAATGGGATATCCATCTGGGGAGCAGCAGATCCGTCGTTGTCGCGGTAGTAATCGAGGCCGACGACGAGGAAGGGGGTGTTTCTGCCAAGAAATGCCTTGGCAACGGAGGAGAAGCTGCCGGCGGGTTGGTTGGCGTCGGAGAAGATGATGGCGCGGTCATTGGCATCAAGTGAGCCGATGTGTCCGTGTTGGATCTCGGCGGAGGACCATCCCGTGGAGTCGAGGCGGGCGCACTCCCGACATTTCAGCGCAGCGTCTCGGGCGGCGCCAAGCGAAGGGCCACGGGCGATCCAGGCGGCGGTTTGACCACCGTCGAGGAAGTCTGCGAGCCGGTGTGACAGGGAGCTATCCTGCAACTGACGCAGACAGCGGGCGGTATCGGTGACGGCATCGATGATGTCGAGTCCCAGAAGTGCGGCGGAGGCGAAAAGCTGGGCATTGAACGTCTTGGTTGCCGGCACGGCCCGTTCGTCGCCGACATCGAGCAGCAACAATTCGTCGGCTGCTTCACCGAGCGCACAGTTGGCGTCGTCGGCATTGGTGATGCCGATGATGAAGGCCCCTCTGTCGCTGAGCCAGCGACAAGCGCGGGCGATATCGGTGCTCTGGCCGGAGGCGGAGTAGGCGAAGACGGTGGTGTCGTTGAAATGGGCGCGGGGTACGTCGTCGCGGGTGGTCACCCAGAGGCGAAACTCTACCGGATGCAGCCCGGTGTGCACACCGGCGAGGTGGGAGGCGAATACGGAGGCGTTGCGCGAACTTCCCCGCCCAAGCAGCACCAGCCTGGGACGATCTTCAGTGGCGTCGTGCAACCGACGGGCTCGATCTTGCCAGGTGGAAGCACAATCTTCGAACAGATCCGGTTGTTCGGCGATTTCATGCGTCATGCGCCAGTCAGGGGTCATCA
>SKMT01000244.1 GCA_007120915.1 Myxococcales bacterium
GGAGACGGTGGACCTGCTGATTTCGGACATCAAGATGCCGGGTGAGATCGACGGGTTTCAGTTGATCTTGCGCGCCAAGGAGATGGCCCCGGACGCCCGGGTGATGATCATCACCGCCTTCGGCACCCACCGCATCCAGAACTTCGCGGAGCGGATGGGGATTTCGCACTACATCGAAAAACCATTTACCGTCGATGAACTGCGCGGTGCCGTCCAAGAGGTCATCGACGAGCACGAGGGGTTCCAGGGGGTGTTGTCGGATCTGGAGCTGACGGACATTATCCAGATGCTGTGTCTGTCCAAGCGCACGGCACTGCTGCATCTGAAACACCGGGAGAGGCGGGGGCGGATCGTATTCGACACCGGCGATGTAGTTCACGCCCAGTTCGACGGTGAAATTGGTGCGGAAGCGGTCTATGAGATGCTGAGTTTGCGCCAGGGCGACATCTTCATGCAGTCGGACTTCGAGCCGGTGGAACGCAGCATCGACATCGGGTGGCAGGACCTGCTTCTGGAAGCGGTGAAGCGAACCGATGAAGCGCGCATGGAACAACAGCAGGAGCGTACCCGTCAGGAGTTGGGAAGCCTCAGTGAGGCAACCGCACTGGGCACCGGTGAGGAGTTGGCGCCCTCGGAAGAGGCCTCGGAAAACGAGCCGCAGCGGACTCAAACGCCGATAGGGGTAGCAGCGGCGACGATGGGCGGTGAGGAATCGGAGAGCAACGAAGAGGAGTCAACGGGGCTGGGCAACGAGTCGAGCAGCGGGATGTTCTTTTCGGAAGAAGAGCTCCAGGAGATTGAAGAAGCCAGTGAGGCGGCCGTCGAAGAGGACGCCGCATCCGAGTCCGATGAGTCCGATGCGTCGTCGCAGATCGAAGAGTCGTCGCAGCCGGAGGCGGAGCAATCCACGCCACAGATGGTCGAGGACCGTGAAGAACCAGCGGAAGTGGAGGAGCCGCACGAGCCAGGAGAGCCGCTTCGCGAGGAGGCACCGACCGCCGAGTTTCAGATCGAGGACTGGGCCAAGGCGGCGACGATGTATCCCGAGGATGCTGAAAAGCAGCCCTCAGATCAGCAACATGGAGAGGTCGACGGCGGCGACGACCTGTCGACAGCGGCTGTGGGGGCGCGATCGGATGGCGAGGCGTCAGGTGATCGACCGCCGTCGCATAGCGGGGCGTTTGCGGCGGTGAGTTCGAGAGATTCCGGTGAGTTCGACACCCTGGACAATGGAATGCCAGCAGGCACGGAAGCATCGCTGGGCGCGGATGGGGAAGCGGAGCCGCCGGTGGATGCCTCGGGGCCATTTGCATCGGTGCGGGAGCGAACGGGCCGGGGCAATGATGGTGTGCAAAGTGCGAGCCCTGCCGGTGTCGAAAGCAGGGAGTTCAGTGGTGGAAACCAGACCAGGGGGGCGGGCAAGCGCCAGCGTACCGGAACGTCGCCGGGGATGGCGGTATTAAACCCCAACGCCACGCCGGCGTCGGAACCGACAGAGGAGTCTTCCGAGGAGCAACAGCCCGTTGCCCCCCAACAGCAGTCATCGTCGTCCGATGTGCTGGACTCTTTCGTCGACGAGTGCTCGGGGCTGCTGGCCACGGCACTGGTGTCAGTGCAGCAGGGCCGAATCACGGAGCAGGTAGATGTCGCCTACGGGGGAGGGTTGGCAACGGATGCGCTTGGTGAGCGTTTGAGTGAATTTTTCTCGCGCGCCGAGCAGTCGGTAGCAGCGCTGGGTCAACACGATCAGCTTCGGGAGCTGCAATTGGTGCTCGACGATGCATACCTGCTGTTGCGTTCGGTGGAACAGACGCCGCTGATTCACATTGCAGTGGTGGACCGAGAGATCAGTCTGGGCATCGCGCTGGTGTTGATGCGTCAGTTTGCAGACCAGCTCAGCCAGGGGATGGCAACGCAATAGCTACAGTGGAGCAGGAGACTCATGAGTGAGAGCCTCACCGATATGCTCGACAAATTCACCGACGATCTGTCGGGTTGTATGCATGCCAGTGTGGTGGATGTGTCCACAGGGCTGGCGCTGGTGGCGAAGTCGAACTCCACGGAGGTAAGCGGGGAGGGCACCGATGCGTTCCACGCCGATCTGTATCGGATGAGCCAGAAGCTGCTCGCCGATTTGCCGATGGGAGATGAACCGCGCGAGATTGTGATGCGCAGCCAGCAAGCGACGTTCGTGTCCACTCCTCTGGAGTCGACAGGATACATATTGCTGGTGGTCACCGGTGCGGATACAACGGTGGGCTTTATTCAGGCGATGATGCGCAAGCACGCCTCCCGCATCGAAGAAGGAGTGGGTGCGCTGGTGGGGTAGCGCGGCGCGGGTTAGCCGAAGACTTCAGAAGCAGTCGTGGAGGGAAGCAGCAGGGTGACGCGGGTGCCCTCGTCGGGATGAGAGTGGATCTTCCACTCTCCGCCGGCGTCACGCAGCGCCTTTTTGGCGTGTGCGAGGCCGAGGCCGAGTTGACCGGTTCGGGTTGTGAAGAAGGGGTCGGGTGCACGTTGGCGCACCCGTTCGTTCATGCCATGGCCGCGGTCGTGGATCTCGAAATGAACGAAGCCCTCTTCGATTTCGGCGATGGTCACATCGACGGTGGTACCGGAGGGAGCGGCGTCGAGTGCGTTTTCGACCACCGGTAGCACGATGCGCTCCACGGAGGAGGCGCGGATCATCGTGGAGGGGTGGACATCGTCGAGGATGCAGTGCACATCGGCCTGTTCGGTCCCCCAGGTGTCGATGACGCTGGACAGGTCGACCAGTCGCACCGGAGAGTCCTGGTATTCGCCGGGAGTTTCGATATCCTCAATGCCGGTGATCACCCGGTTGAGCGCTGATTTTAGCTCCGTGACGGCCGTGGAGATACGGGGCGCGGACTCGGCGGCGATTTCGGGGGCATCACGAAGTGTTTCGGCCAGAAGCTGGAGTGTAGCCAGCCGGTTCTTGAAATAGCTGGACAGTGAGTCCTGAACGTCCTTCAGGATCTCCGTGCGCAACCGGCGCAGATCCCAGCCGTGGGATTGCAACAGCGCCGAGTCATCGACCAGAAAGAAAGCGCTGGCGTCGTCGGCGTGCCCGGAGGGAGCGTCGACGGGCCAGTAACGAAATCCGTGGCGGCTGCCGAATAGCCCCCGGACCCGCAGGTGGTACTCGATGGCACCGTAGGGATGACAGAAGATGCGGTGTAGCTGCAGATAGGTCGGATCGTCGGGATCGAAGAGGTGGAAAATGGAGGGGGGTTCGTCGCGCTGGCTGAAATGCAGAGCGCGCCGGAAGAAGCGGGGAGCTTCGACGATTTCGCCGTTGCCGCGCAGAATGAGCAGGCCAGCGGGGGCGTCGAAGTCTGTTTGGTGTTCAAAAGAGGTCATATCAACTGGGTCGCGTCGGCAGTGAACATTCGTGGTATCAGTCCCTGTTTAATACCGCCAGGCGACACCGGCGCTGAAGATATGGAAGTGGGCGCTCCACTGACCTTCGTTCTGAGGGTTGCCCGGGGGCGTGCCCGACTGTTCGCAGGCGTCGTCCTGAAAGTCGGGGCCTGTGCAGCTACTCATCGGGATCGGGTTGTACACTTCGCCCTGTTCGACGGTGCGCGATGGGGAGTAGATGAAGCTGTAGCCCAGATCCAATTCCAGATTGTAGGGAAGGTGGATGGAGGCGCCGCCACCGGCGGAGTAGCGCTCCCAGCTTATGAAGTCCGCGGAGGTGTAGGCGATAGGCTGGGCGGCGGTTTCGAGAAAGCCGCCGCCGTGGGCGGTCAGCCAGGAGTTGACCCCGTAGCTGAGTCCCGTGCGAAGGCTGATGGTGTCCTGGTAGCCCTTGCGTTGGTAGACGGGCTGGAAGTTGGTCAGCGCGTCGTCTTCACTGCCGCCGGCGGGGGTGATGTTGCCGTCGAGTTCGATACGAAAGTTGTCGACGACCGACCAGTTCTCCCAGATGGTGTTAAACTCCAGATCCCAGCGTGGGCGCTCGGAGTCTGCGGGGTGCTCACCCCATTGAAGCCCCCAGCCCAGCCGCAGGGAACCGGCGTGCCAGGTCTCCAGATGCATGGTGTCATCGGTCATCTCGGGGTTCAGCGGTTCGACGGCCGGGGGATAGCCCACATCGGCGGTGCCAGTGAGGTTCCAGCGGATCGGTGGGCGGTAGGAGGCTCCCAGCCGGAGAGGGCCGTCTTCGAAGCTGATGCCGAGTACGCCGGTGGGGGCGATGCCGGAGAGGTTTCGGCCCTGCACGAAGACTTCGTCGTCGGGGTTTTCTCGCCAGGGGGGGCTGGTGTCGGTGTCGGCGACGACAGTAAAGTCGGTGTTCTGGTAGGCGAGCATGGCGGTCAGACCGACATCGAGTCGACGGTCATCGCCGAGGTCGAACTGGTAGGCGGCGCCGACGCTGGGGTAGACCACAACCATGTCGGTCTCCACGGCCATCCCGCGCATGGGATGTTCGCGGTCGAGTTGGCATTCGCCGTCTTCGATCTCGCCGTAGCAGGGGTTGCCGTAGGCCGGGGGGCCGAAGAGCCCGGCGCCCAGGGAGAACTCGTCGGGACCAAGATCGAAGCTGGCGGCGACAAAGGGAGCGGGAAACAGCCCGCTTTCGTTGTTGACGGGCCCGAAGGTCTGGTCCGGGTCGCCACCGGGTTCCGAGTAGAAGTCGTCGCGTTGAAACTCGACGTTCAAGTCGAGCACGTTGGAGGTGATCATCAATTGGTTGTCGCGGGCAAACCCCAGAAGTGCGGGGTTGAAGTACACCGCCGAGGGGTCGGCGGTGTTGACGACGCCGGTGCCACCGCGAGCGACGGATCGCGGAGTGTTCTCACCGACTTCGAACCCGGCAGCATAAGAGGTGGTGGGAGTGGCGACAACCCCCAGGCTCAGGGTGGCGAAAAGGGCAATCAGACAACAGCGCAGGCGTTTGGCAAAGGCAGTCACGGTGTTCATGCCCACAAAAGGAGGCGAGTTACGGCTTATTCGCCGGAGGTGGCCGGTTCCGGCTTATCATCATCGGTGTCTTCGGGCTGCAGCTCGGCCTGGTCTTCGGAGTCGGAATCGGTGGCCA
>SKMT01000100.1 GCA_007120915.1 Myxococcales bacterium
CAGGACCGGGGAGTGGTCTGGCGCCAGACGACGGCGAAGACGCCGGTGATGGATGGACCGCTGAGCAAGAAGGCGTTCGAAGAACGTCTGGAGCGGTTTTACTTCCCCTACCACGAGGTGTTGGAGCGGGAAGTGGAACGTGTTCGCTCCGAATTCGGCTACTGTGTGTTGATCGATGGGCACTCGATGCCGTCGACGGGGCGCAAAGGCCACAGCGATCCGGGGGCGCGCCGCGCAGAAATCGTGCCCGGCGACGTCGACGGTGAGGCATGCGACCGCACGGTGCGCTGGATGATCGAGGAGCACTTCCGAGACGCCGGGTTCAGCGTGCGTTCCAACGAGCCGTACAAGGGCGGGTGGATCACCCGTAAGTTCGGTCGTCCCAACAAGGGGCTTCACGCCATCCAGATCGAGGTGCGCCGCGATCTGTACATGAACGAGCGCACCTTCAAGATCCGGCGATCCGGCCTGGAGCAGTTGGCGTCGGTGTGTGAGGAGTTGCTGCCGCGATGTACGGACTTCGATGAAAAGGCGCTGCGGCCGACCCGGGGCACGCGTTACTGACGAAGAAAACCAGCGGGGGGCTGATCAGCGATGTGCACACAGCAGGGTGGTGAGCCTGCGGCGGACCGTCTGATCGGTGGGTTCCAACTCCAGGAATCGGCGGGCGGCATCGATGGCGGTGTCGTGGTCGCTGTGGCGTTGTGCGCGGCGGAAGCGACTCCGGAAGTATTCGGTGACTTCAGCGACGGCGGTGGGGGGGAGAAAACGGTTGCGGATCCGGCGCCGGGAGCGCCGTCGACAAAGCAACTCGAAGGTGTGCTCCAACAGCGTGCGGGCGTCGACTCCGGCGATGGTGTCGGCACGGTCGGCGGTGTCTCGAAGCTGGTGGTAGCGCCGGCGGATCAGGGGGTCGTGGGCTGACCAGTGCAGTCCGAAGAAGGCAAAGGGGTCGTTCCAGCTTTCGAGCGCGGCGGGGGCGTCGACGACGAAATTCATGGCGTCGAGCGCCGCCAAAAAGGGGTTGAGCCGCCCCGGAGGAATGTCCGTGTTTCGCTGGAGGGTGGCGATGTCGAAGAACCCGGCGCGCAGGGCGATGACGGCGCGCTGAAGATCTTCACCGGGAGCGATGCAGGTGGCCGGAGAAGGGAGGTCACTGCGAAGCCGAAGCTGTCGGCCCTCAAGTCTGCCGGGATCGATGGAGGGGGAGGAAGGGAGTGTACACGGGCGGTTGGGCTCGGCGTTGAGCGAGCGGGCGATGTTCACGGCGAGCAATCGCCATGAAAGGGGAGGCCGATCGGCGATAAGTACGGCGCCGTCGTCGCGAAACTGTCGAATCGTAGCGGCGATGCCGAGCGAAAATGCCCGATCTTTGAATGCAAATACGAGAACAGCATCGGAGGTGTTGTGGTGAGGGCGGTGCCCGGACAGCACCAGGGGCCGGGAGGTGATAAGGGCGGGCCACAGATGCCGGAACGTCGCCGCGTCCAGCCCCCAGAGCCGGTAGATTGCCGGGGCCTGGCCGCCGGGCCAAAGAGGCTCCGCGATCAATGGTTGTGCCCTGGCGGCGCAGTTGCGTGGACCCGGAAAAAGTTGAGATGCCACCGGTGTATCGGTGCGGTTCATCGTGCCCCCCTTGCCATCGGTTGCTGCGGTGTACGAATGTAAACGGCAGCGCGGGGATTGCCACAGGCGGAGCCATTGCAGCCTGTGCAGTGACGTGCAAAATGACCGGTAGTGGTCGGTGGCGCGGGCGCACGATGGCGACGAAGTTATTTGTTAAGGAATACGAGCCGATGTCACATCATCAAATTTACCTGGTGCCGGGGTTTTTCGGGTTTTCGAACCTGGGTGGGATTACCTACTTTCATCACGTTCGGGAGGCGTTGGAAGATGAGTTCAAGCGCCGTGGCCACACAGCGGTCGCCCGGGGGATCAAGACGATGCCCACCGCCTCGATCCGCAGCCGGGCAGCCCGGGTGGCCGAACAGATCGCGGAGACCGCCGGCGACGAGGGCCCGATTCACCTGATCGGACATTCGACGGGGGGGATGGATCTGCGAATGTTGACGAAGCCGGGGGTGGACCTGAACACGGAGGTCGACGTCGAATCGCTGATGGAGCGCGTGGAGAGCGTGGTCACCGTGTCCACCCCTCACATGGGTACGCCCATCGCCGCGATCTTCAACAGTCTGTTCGGGCAGCGGATTTTGTGGGCGCTGTCGCTGGGGACAATCTACAGTCTGCGGTTCGGGCGGCTGCCGCTTCGGGCGTTGTTTACGCTGATGGGTGTGCTCACCCGAATCGACCGGCGTCTGGGGTTGGAGAACACCATCCTGGAGCAGTTTCACCGGGAGCTGTTCGCTGACTTCGGCGCCGATCGAGGCGTCGAGATCAGCGAGTTTCTCAGTTGTATCCGCACCGACCGATCGGTGGTGGGCCAATTGACGGCGGGCTCGGTGGACCTGTTTAACGCGACGACGACGGCGCGGGATTCAGTGCGCTACGGCTGTGTAATAACCCGGGCGCCGGGGATTTCGCTGAAGGCGGCGACGTCGGTGAGGTTCGACATCTACGCGCAGGCGTCGCATGTGGTGTTTCGGATGCTGCAGATGCTGACGGCCCGCCAGAGCCATTACTTCGATATCCATCCCGGCCAGGAGCGCAAGCTGGAGAAAGCCTACGGTGGGATGCCCACGCCGCGGTCGAACGACGGGGTGGTGCCGACGCTGTCGCAGGTCAGAGGCGAGATCATTCACGTCGCCTGGGCGGACCACCTGGATGTGTGTGGGCACTTCCGGGACCCGAAGCACGACCCGCCGCATGTGGACTGGTTTGTGTCGGGCTCGGAGTTTCGTCGCCCTCAGTTCGATCAGCTCTGGTCGGATGTGGCGGCGTTTCTGTTGGAGTGAGGCGGGTGGTCGGTGTTGGGTGTTGGGTGGTCGGTGGTGTTGGGTGTTGGGTGTTGGGTGGTCGGTGGTGGGTGGCTCGACCGGTAGCCCCGGGCCAGGCGTTGTTTGCGTGCCCGGGGGACTGAGGTGATGGAAGCGGAAACCATTCAGATGGCGGTCGGGATGGCTTGCAACCCGAAAGGGGTGTAGGTACGGTGAGCCGCTGAAAAATCGGCAGTTTGAACCCCCCTTGGAAGGTACAACGATGAGACGCTTGGCAGTGGTAGTTGCAACGGTGGCAACGGTGTTGGTCGGGCTGGCGAGTGCCGTTGGCTGTGGCAATGGAATCGGCGGGTCGGAGCTTCCCGAGTTGCGGGTGGAAGACAACGAGATCGAGTTGTCGGAGATGAACCCCAACGGCAGCCGGTCGCAGACGCAGCTTCAGCTCGAGAACGACGGTGACGGCGAGATGGAGGTGCGCAGCATCGAGTGGCTCGATCAGCCGGGGCGCGTGGAGGCGTATCACCGCAGCGATGATCTGGCCGGGGAGAGCTGTTCGAGCAGCGATGACTGCCCCGGTGACAGCCTCTGTTTGACGCAGGCCAATGACTGTGTGGAGCCGGGTTTTCGGGATCTGTCGGGCAGCTATGCGCGGGGGTCGACCTTCGATCAGAGCCTGATGATCACCGATGAAGATGGGCCGGTGGAGTGTCCGCAGCCCCCGGAGGGCGAGGATGTTCCGGTGAACTACTGCGGTGCCATTGAGGTGGAGACCAACGCGTCGAACGACGGAGAAAACGTCGAGGACGGCAACGTAACGTTCTACATCGTCAGCGACGGCTCCAGCGGGATCTTCGCACTTTCAGATACGTGGATCGAATTTACGTTCGCGGCCTTCGGGGCGACGCAGACGAAGCAGTTCGACATTATCAACGAGGCGGAGGCGCCGCTTGAGATCGATGACATGCACGTGGACGCGGTGCCGCACTGGTTTGAGTTCATCCCGGAGAACCCGGATGTGGAGTTCGTCAATGACCTTGTGGTCGAAGGCAACTCCAGTGAGACGATCACCATCGAGATGACACCGCCGCCGCTGGACGATCTGGACGAGGATGAAGAAGAGGAGATGGAGATCGAAGAGCAGGTGGGCGTGACGTTTGAGAGCTCGTCGATCGACGTGGAGCAGGCGCTGACCATCGATGTGACCAGCGGGCCCGGAAACGTGCCGGTGATCGACGTGGAGCCACAGCAGTTGAGCTTCGATGAGAATCCGGTGCAGACGCTGTCGGTGTTCAACCACGGCGAGGCGACGCTGTCGGTGCGCAACATGGATGTGCGCCCCACCAGCCCGCCGGTGCAGGACGCCTACAGCGTGACCCACAACGGCCAGCAGATGCTGGAGTCCGACCCGGACAGTGTGACCATTCCCGCCAGCGACGGTGAAGAGCCGACGGTCGAAGAGTTCGACGTGGAGCTGGTCGACCCGGATGCCGCCGAGACGTTGATCGGTGAGCTGAGGGTGCACCACAACGACGAGATTTCGGAGAGTCCGCTGTCGGTGGCGCTTCTGGGTGATGCCGGGGATGTGGCCGTCGGTGAAGTCGCGCCGTCGACGACGGATATGCGAGCCAATGATTCTCAGGAGCGTTACCTGGTGGTCAGCAACAGCGGCAACGCCGACCTGGAGATCGACGAGCTGGACATCAGCCCGGGGTCGACCACGGATGTCGATTCCTATGAGTTCGAGACCTATCCGCAGGGCGAGCCGGTCGAAGATGTGGTCGTTGCCCCCGGAGCGTTGCAGCAGTTGCGGGTGAGCTACGAAGGGGATGCGGACGAGGAGATGGACCAGGACCTGGATGTCGATGTGGTATCGAATCACGCCGGCGTCAGCTCGGCGATGCACTTCAACATCCGGAACCGACGCATCGATAGCACTACGGAGATGGACATCAGCATCGCCCCGGGTTTTCCGGATACGGCGCTGGTCGGCGAGCAGACGTCGTTTGCGGTCGTCGACGACGCGGAGGTGGGTCGTATCGACTACGCCTCCTGGTATCTGCTTGATCGGCCCGAGGGAAGCGAAGCGGTGCTGGAGGGAGCCGGCGAGCAGAGTACTTTTGTGCCCGATGTCGCCGGAGACTATCGAATCTCGGTGGTCG
>SKMT01000220.1 GCA_007120915.1 Myxococcales bacterium
CGGATGCACTCGAAGGGTTGAATCTGTGGGTAGGCTCGAGGATGTATCGCGGCGATGACGTCTATCTGCTCGACACCTGGCCGCTCGACGAGCTGAATACCGTCGGGGGAGGCGCCAGCTATCGAACCGGAGGGCTCGAAGGCCGGGTCCACGCCGGTGTCAACCGCCTGGACGATTCATTTCAATGGCAGGCTGTCGACAGTGCTGCCAGCCCGGTAGGAACGCGCTCGCAGGTTGTTTTGGACCGTCAACGCTTTCTCAGCTCCGGTCGTCTGGAGTACACCGAAGACGAACTGCTCGGGGACCTGGGCGCCAAGGCGGTCGCCTACGGAGAGTACCATCGACTTCCCGAGGGCGAGCGTGTGCCCGCAGAATTTCTGGACAATCAAACACCGACGGAACCGGTGGAGGGGATCCTGGAGACACTTCCCGCCGACAGTGGTTGGGTGCTCGGCGGGCAGCTTGGGATCTTCGAGTCGGACACAGCGAACCATCTCAACCTGTTTGTGCGCTGGGCACAGGGACTGGCTGCCTACGGGGAGTTGGGTGTACCGGCGATAACGGCTCCCGATGGTACCGCAGCGGGAGCCCAGCAATTGTCGGCAGCGCTGTCGGGCAATTGGGAAACCAATCGTGTCGGGGTGATGGCCGGAGCTCATCTGAGTCGTTTTATCAACGCTCATCCCGAGATCGACGGATTCGACGAAGCGCTGGAAGCGACGGCGGTAGTTCGTCCGGCCATCTTCGTGACCGACTATTTTCATCAGGCCTTTGAGCTTAGCTATCAGCACCGCTATCCATTCGCCCTGGATCCGGAGACGGGGGAGCATCATCAACCGATGGTCTGGCAGTTGAGCATCCTTGAGATCTTGAGTTTTGGTCGGGGCAGCTACGAGCGTCCCCAGCTTCGGCTCGGCTACACCGTCGCATTCTCCAACGAGGACGCCCAGCAGGCGTTCCCCGTCGGTGACCAGCGCCGGCCCGAGCCGGTGGAACACGTCTTGAGCATCGGAGCAGAGTGGTGGTTCAACTCTTCAACCTATTAAAACGTTGTATTGATGCCTTCTGGGGGCGGCGAGTCGAGATACTGACGGTGATGGTTATCTTCGGGGTTGGTGTCGTCTCCGGATGTGGTGGGGAGGATTCGCGCAGTGAAGAGCCGCCGGCGGTCGTCGACGACGAGATGCGTCCGGTGGTCTACCAGCTTGCGGTGCGACTCTTCGGCAACACAAAGGGCACCAACGAATGGAACGGCGACATCGTCACTAACGGCGTTGGAAAATTTGCCCATATCGACGAGACGGCCATCCGGGAGATCCGCGATCTGGGGGCCACCCACATCTGGTTGACCGGTGTGCTGCAGCAGGCGACGCACACGGACTACTCCCACATCGGCGAGCCGGCGGACGACCCGGATATTCTCAAGGGAAAAGCCGGCAGTTTCTATGCTGTTCGCGACTACTTTGACGTCAGTCCGGACTATGCACTCGATCCGGAACGTCGCCTCCAGGAATTCGAGCAGCTCGTCGAGCGCATCCACGACGCCGACATGAAGGTGGTCATCGACTTCGTGCCCAATCACGTTGCCCGAAGCTACGGGTCGACGGTCAAACCGGAACTCGATTTCGGCGCCGATGACAACACCGACGTCTTCTTCGATCCCCAGAACAACTACTTTTATCTCGTCGATCCTCCGGATCAGGCGTTGTCGATTCCGGAGCCGGATCACTGGCCGAGACCCGAAGGGGCCGATGGAACGTTTTACCGGGAGAACAACACCGGTGACCCGCCGGGAGATGTGCCGAAAGTGACGGGCAACGACGTCGTCAGCGCCGACGTCGGCGTCGATGACTGGTACGAGACGGTGAAGTTGAACTACGGCTACGACTTCACCACCGGTGAAACCCACTATGACCCGACGCCCGACACCTGGGAGAAGATGGATGAAGTGCTGGCGTACTGGCAACAGATCGGGGTGGATGGTTTCCGGTGTGATTTCGCCCACCTGGTGCCCGTGGAAGCCTGGGAATATCTCATCGAGCGGGCTCGCGAGCGCGACCCGGATGTGATGTTCATCGCCGAAGCCTACCACAGCGACGCCGCCCCTCCGGGCTATTCGTTCTCCAATCTGATCAGCGCCGGGTTTGACTCCGTGTACGACGCCGAGACCTATCACCGGCTCAAGGGCATCTACTGTTGTGGCGACTGGGCCAATGACATCGACGACGAACTACCGAGCGATTACATGTTCTCGAACATGATCCGGTTTGCCGAAAACCACGATGAGCGGCGCATCGCCTCTCCAGTGGTGGAAGGGGCGAATTCCCACGCCAGCGGCTTCGGTAGCTTCGAGGCCGGCAAACCGGCCGCCGGAGTGTTATATACCCTCGGCGACGGTCCCATTCTGTTTTACAACGGCCAGGAGTTGGGCGAGGAGGGCGCCGGGGATGCCGGGTTTTCCGCCGAGGATGGTCGCACGACGATCTTCGACTACTGGACGATGCCCCGCATGGCGGAATGGGTGAACGACCATCAGTTCGACGGGGGAGGGTTGGACGAAGATCGGCGCAGGCTGCGCAACTGGTATCGGCGACTGCTGCAGGTGGTTCAGAAGCCCGGGATCGCCACCGGCAACTTTTACTCCCTGCAACCGGCGAACGCCGACACCGCTGGATATACCTCCGGCCAGTGGATATACAGCTTTCTGCGCTATGACAGCTCGCGGGATGTTGTCTGGCTGGTGGTGGCCAACTTCAGCGATGAATCACGACAGTTCGATCTGCGTATCCCCGATGAAGCGGCTCAGTTCGCCGGTTTTTCGGAGGCCGAACGCCTCGAGTTGTCCGATGTGCTCGACGAGAATCACGATGCAGTCGAGGCCGATGCTCAACGGTTGGACACCGACGGCATCCCTCTTCAGATCGACGAATACGGCTTTCACGTATTTCACCTCAACTGGGATGAACAATGAGTCGCGCCGGAGTTTTGTTTCGTCAGTTTTGTGCCGGATTGATCGGTGGATGGTCACGGCGGTTCAGCGTCTCGAGACTGCTGGTGGGGCTGCTGATTGTCTTGGTGTTGGTGCCGGGATGTCGCGACGTCGAATCGCTGGACGAAGACATCGACATCGACACCCACGTCGATGACTGGCGCGACGAGGTCATCTACCAGATCATGACCGACCGCTTCGCCAACGGCGACCCCAACAATGACTATCGGGTCAAACCGGGGGCGATGGCTCGCTACCAGGGGGGAGACTGGCAGGGGATTATCGACAAGTTCGATTATCTGGAAGAACTGGGTGTTACGGCCGTCTGGATCTCGCCGGTGGTCAAGAACGTCGACATGGATGCCGGCGTCGACGGTTATCACGGGTACTGGGCGCAGGATTTTCTGTCGCCGAATCCCCATTTCGGAGATCTGGCGACGCTGCGGCGGATGGTCGACGAGGCTCACGACCGGGACATGAAGGTAATCCTCGACATCGTCACCAACCACGTGGGACAGCTCTTCTACTACGACATCAACGGCAATGGTCGCCCCGATGAGGCGCTGTATGGTTCGGGGGAGACGTCGGATCTGACTCGGGTCTCCGAATACGATCCGGACTTCGACCCGCGCGGCATCCAGGCGAGGACGTCACTGGGGGAGGCGGGGCTGGCTCCGATTTATTTTCTCAATGATCCGGAGATCAATCGCGTTGCTCCCGAACCGGAGGAGTTTCAAAACGAGGACTGGTATTTTCGCCGTGGGCGCGTCACAGACTGGGACAACCGTGAACAGGTGCTCACCGGGGACTTTCCGGGAGGGCTGAAGGCATTGAAGACGACCCATCCCGACGTGCGCCAGGCGTTGATCGATGTGTACACCTACTGGATTGGTGTCGCGGACTTCGATGGATTTCGCATCGACACGGTCAAGCACGTCGAGCACGGGTTCTGGGAAGAGTTCAGCCCTGCCATCCGGGAGTTCGCCGCCGAACACGGCAAGGAAAACTTCCTGATGTTCGGGGAAGCCTTCGACGGCAACGACGAACTCGTCGGCAGCTACACCTACGACGGGATGATGGACTCGGTGTTCAACTTCTCCCAGAAGTTCCAGGTCATCGACGGGGTGTTTGCCCACGGAGGGCCGACCTCCCAGATCGAAGATCATTTCAACTCCATCGAACAGCACTACTCGACGACGCCCCATCCCGGCGGGCCGACGGACTCTCAGGGCAACGGGCTGAATGCTCAGCAATTGATGGTCAATTTCGTAGACAACCACGACATCCCCCGGTTTTTGTATGAAAACCCCAGCATCGATGCGTTGCACAACGCCCTGTTGTACGTGATGACCATCAAGGGAATCCCCTGCATCTATTACGGCACGGAGCAGCAGTTTGACGGAGGCAACGATCCGTTTAACCGGGAGCCGCTGTGGGAGTCGGGCTATGACACCGAAAACGAGACATTTCAATATCTGCAACACCTCATCGAGGTACGCCAGGAGTATGCAAAACTTCGGCGTGGCGACATCCAGGTTCGCTGGTCCACGGAGCGTACGGGCGACGAGGAAGACGCCGGGGTGTTTGCCTTTGAGCGAAACTACGACGGCGACACGGCGCTGGTGGTCATCAACACCCACGATGATAACACCAGCCACACCAGCTTTGAGGGCGATCATATGCAGACCAGCTATTCGCCGGGCACGCGCCTGGTCAATGTCCATGACGATGGCCACTCAACGGACGACGAGGTCACGGTGGGCGATGACGGGAGGCTGCAGGTGGAAGTTGGGCCCCGAAGCGCAAAGATCTACGTCACCGATTGATCCGATCTGACACTGCCATGAGTTCTACTGCCGAAACAGCCGTCGACGTCGAGGGGGCGATCGAACTTCGCGACCTGCATAAGTCCTACGGCGACACCAGGGTGCTCGAGGGGATTGATCTGAAGATCGAGCCCGGAGAGTTTCTGGTGCTCGTGGGCCCCTCCGGCTGTGGGAAGTCGACCCTTCTTCGCTGTATCGCGGGGCTCGAAGAGATCACGGCC
>SKMT01000022.1 GCA_007120915.1 Myxococcales bacterium
GGCGTGGACGCTCACCAATTCACGCTGTACCGTGGCAACAAGCACTCTGTGACATTTCAGCGGTAGTCTCGCCCATTCACGTTGGGAGCCCGTCCACAGTCCTCTTTCTCACGAGCCTGGCAATGCCTGACAACCCTCCTGTCGGCGCTGCAACGCGTCGAATTGCATTCATACTCCTGGCGGGCAGTTTCGTCGCCACGGCGGCGATCTTTCTTCTCTCCTGCCAGGACGACGATGGCGTCTCCGAGGCCCGCGCCTACCAGAGCACCCATCGCGCCCAGTTGATCGGTGGTCCCGGCGCCCTGGGCGAAGTCGGCGACTACGTCATCGAAAACGACCAGATCCGACTGGTGGTCCAGGACATTGGCTTCAACCGGGGCATCGGGCTGTTTGGCGGTTCTCTCATCGATGCTGACCTGGTGCGCCAGCACGGTGAAGGCGATCCCTTCGGTGGCAACGGAAAAGACACCTTCCAGGAGTTGTTTCCCGTCTTCCTCGCCGAGGTCATCGACCCCAACGAAATCGTCATCGTCGACCCCGCCGACATGGACCGCGAGGATGTCACCGAAGATGCCGCTGTACTCGAAATCCGCGGCTACGGCGGCGAATTCGTGACTATGGCCCGGTTTTTCAACCAGGCGATGGTCAACGCCTACGACCCCTGGGAGCAATTCGACCAACTCAGCGACGGTGAACTGCCGGACTCCGACGGCGAACCGCTGGTCGAATTTACCGCCCGCTACATTCTGGAGCCCGGCGACCGCCATGTGCGCTTCGAAACCGACATGACCAACATCGCTGACGAACCGCTGGACTTCCCCAGCGATATCGTCACCTCCCTGGCCGACTTTCTGGTCGACGACCTGCTCGGTGAGGATATCGAAATCGACTTCGATGAACTGATCGTGCCCACCGGCTCCGCCGTGGGGATGGGGGCGTTCAATGACACCTTTTTGCCCGGCTTCGGCTACGATACGCGCTTCGGGCTCGAAGACTCCGTTGGCGACTCGCCGATCGAACTGCCGGCGCTTCCGGGGCTGGTCACCGACTTAATCGCCTCGTCGAGCGACCAGGGCGTCAGCTACGGCTACGCCGTGGCCCCCAACCCCGACACCAACTTCATCCAGCAACAGTCGGACTTTTACGAAGACGCCGTGCGCGGCGACATCGACGACCACTCATTGCTGTTCGTCGCTGATTTGGCGGGGTTCAATCTCAACTTCAGCCATGGAATCCCCGACCAGCTCGACACCGGTGAATCGTTTACCACCACCAACTACTTCGTCGTCGGCAGCGGCGACGTCGCCAGCCTTCGCGACGAAGTCTACCCACTTCATGACATCGACACTCAACTCGTCACAGCCCGGGTGTACGACGACGCCACCGGCGAGCCTGTCGGCGACGGCGCCGACATACTGTTCTACGAGGCCACCGACGGCAGTTGCGACCCCGAAGATGACCCCTACATCTTCAACCACGCCCACACCCGCGCCGACGGCCGTATTGAGCTTCAGCTCCCCGTCGGCGATGCCGACTTTGGTTACGATTACTGCTATCGAACCCGCTGGCGGGGCGACACCGGAGACTTCGTCGGGTTCAACGTCGGCGACGACGAACCGGTGCAGCTTCAGATGTCGGCCCCGGGCCACGGCCGCGTCGAAGCCTTTATCGTCGACCAGTCCGGCAACCCCATCCCCGCCAAAATGACCCTGGCCGCACAGTTTGAACCTCTCGAACAGATGCACCCCCGCGAATACCTCTACGATCTGGTCGCCGGCGAGCGCTGGTTGAGCCTCGAAACCGTCGACTACGTCCCCGGTGAACCGACGGAGTACATCGAAATGATCGAATTCTCCGGCGCCGACGGCCAGGCCGCAGCCGATGTGCGCCCCGGGGTGTACACCGCCTATTTCAGCCGCGGCACCGAATACGGCATCGCCAAAAAAGAGATCAAAGTCACCCCCGGTGGCGTCACCCGCCTGAGCGTCGAGATCGAACGCCAGATCAACCCCGATGGCTATCTGTCCGGCGACTACCACATGCACGCCGAGGGCTCGATGGACAGCTCGGTGGACTACAATCGCCGCGTCGTCAGCATCGCCGGCGAAGGCGTCGAAGTGGTCGTCGCCTCCGACCACAACTACATCTCCGACTACATGCCCTACATCTACCGCAACGATCTGACCCCCTTCCTTCGGTCGATCATCGGGCTGGAGTTGACCACCATGGAGGGGGGGCACTTCAACGCCTTCCCGCTTCGACAGGACATCGCGATGCAAAACCGCGGGTCCGTCCAGTGGCAAGACGAACCGCCCGACGAGATCTTCGATCGGCTCCGGCAGATGGGCTCGCTCGACCCCGAGGACACCATCATCCAGATCAACCACCCCCGCGACAGCCTGCTGGGCTATTTCGACCAGCACAACCTCGACCCCTTCACCGGCGTCGCCGACCTTCCCGTCAACACTCTCGACGACCCCTCCCCCATCGACCTCGCCGCCGCCGGCGCCATCAGCACCAGCGGACCCGGCTTCGCCGAGGAGTACTCCGACAACGGGGAGACTCGATACCGCTCCACCTTCAGTTACGACTTCGACGCCATCGAACTGTACAACGGCAAGCGGGTACACATGCTGCACCACTTCCGCATGCCCTTTGACCGCGATGAGATGCCCGACGAGATCCGCGACCAGATCGACGACGAGACCTACGAGTCACTTCCCGAGCAGGAGGGCGTGATCCTCTGTGACGGCGACGACATCGCCCACTCCGGCGTCATCGATGACTGGTACAACTTTTTGAACTACCCCGACCCCGACGGCACCTACCGCAAGTATACGGGCACCGCCAACTCCGACAGCCATCAATACGGCGCCCCCGACCACCCGGAACCGGGCTCGCCGAGAAACTACTTCTGGGCAGGACACAACAACCCCCAGCAGGCGACTCCCGAACAGTTGTCGCAGGCACTGCAAGACGGCCACAACATCTCCACCAACGGCCCCTTCGTCACCATCAGCGTCGACGGCGAACCCGTCGGTTCCACCGTCAGCTCCGACGACGGCACCGTCACCATCGATATCGAGATGCAGGCCGCCGACTGGGTCATCGGCGACGACGGATTCACCTACGACCTGATTGCCAACGGCGAGCGCATCGAATCCGACGTGCCCGTCCCGGCCGAAGCGTTCGAAGACAACCGGTACACCACCGAACACCAGGTCGACCTGTCGCAGCTCGACGCCTATCTGTGGGGCGACGACGAAGTGCGCGACACCTGGTTCGTCATCGAGGTCCACGGCGAAAACAACCTCTATCCCGTCATCCAGCCCGCCGAAGTACCCACCATCCCCTTCGAGGACGCCCTCGGCGAGTTGGGCGACGCCATCGAACTGAGCGCAGTACCCGACGCGTTGGGCCCCCATGAAGTTACGGACATCCATCCCTTCGCCTTCACCAATCCCATCTGGGTGATCGACGACCGCGACCAGCAGGGGCGCTCCGACTTCATCCCTCCCGCTCCCCCCTACTCCGAATGTGTGGACGACGAGTTCCAGCAAGGTCAGCTTATCGACCCCGACCACCACGCCCCCTTCGGCTCCCGCCGGCTCGATGCCAAGAGTGTCGATATGCCAGCGCACCACCACCCCGGGCTCAGCATCATCGAGGGGGAATCCGGCCAACTGCGCGATGTGCGCAACATGTTCCGGCACTGGCACGACCACTGACCCTGCACGACCAATGTCTCGCAAGATCATCCACATCGACATGGACTGCTTCTACGCAGCGATCGAGATGCGCGAGGATCCGTCGCTTCGCGACGTCCCACTGGCCGTGGGCGGCCATCCCGACCGCCGCGGTGTCATCGCCACCGCCAACTACCGCGCCCGCCGCTTTGGGATTCAGTCAGCAATGCCCTCGAAGACCGCCTGCCGGCTCTGCCCACAGTTGATCATCATCCCCACCCGCATGGCGCTGTACCGGCAAGAAAGCCGCCGCATCCGCCAGATCTTCGCCGACTACACCGACCGGATCGAACCGCTGTCGCTTGACGAAGCCTACCTGGACGTCACCGACGTCGACGCCTGTGAGGGAAGCGCCACGTTGATCGCCGAACAGATCCGCCGGCGCATCCACGACGAAACCGGGCTGACCGCCTCCGCCGGCGTCGCCCCCAACAAGTTTCTCGCCAAAGTCGCCTCCGATCTCGACAAGCCCGATGGCCGCACCACCATCGCCCCCAGACAGGTCGACGAATTTATCCGCGAGTTGCCCGTCGCCGACATCCCCGGCGTCGGCGAGGTGACCACCGAAAAGCTACACCGGCTCGGCTTTCGCACCTGCGCCGACCTCCAGCAGTTGACCATCAACGAGATGCTCCGGCGCTTCGGCAACCGCGGGCGCCGCCTCTACGATCTGTGCCGCGGCGTCGACGACCGCCCCGTCAAAGTCGAGCGCATCCCCAAGAGCATCAGCGTCGAGACCACTTACAACGAAGACCTGCCCGACGCCGACAGTTGCGTGTCCAAAATACCGGGGCTTCTCGAAGAGCTGACCGACCGCTACGACCGCCGCGACGATCCCCCGCCGGTACGCGGGTTGTTCGTCAAGGTGAAGTTCGACGACTTCCGCCAGACCACTCTGGAGCGCTCCGAATACACCGAGCCCGCCCCCGACAGCTACGAAACGCTGATGCGCCAGGCTATCGACCGCCACGATCGCCCGGTGCGCCTGCTGGGGCTGGGCATGCGCCTGGACCCCGACGCCCACAGCGCGCCGGTGCAGTTGCACCTGTTTCGTTAACATCCTCCCCCGAAGCGACAGCGCCGGGGGAGGTGACCGCAACGCGGTCGGTGGGGGCTGCCTTTTCATCCTCCAGACCCACCGGTCATCTCACCTCAGAACCCCGAACTGTCGTTAGGCGGTCAAGCCTCCCGAAGATGGGTGTACGGACATGTTCATGACACACGAAACCATTGCTGCAAACAGTGGCAGTTTCACGGTTTCGTGTGTACC
>SKMT01000402.1 GCA_007120915.1 Myxococcales bacterium
CGGCGGTGGCCGCGGCTTCGGCGGCTTCGACCCCGGAGGGGGCGTCGCCCTGGCCGACGGCGTCGAACGAGGAGGTAGCGCGGGCGACATCATCCAGCCCCGTCTCCTCCCAGGAGTCCGGGCTCTGTGCACCCGGTGTCGATCCGGGATTGGAGCCGCCGGGGGCGGGGGTGGCGTCGCTGCCGCCATCGGGCGGAGCTCCGCTGTCGAACCCGCCCAGATCGGCCCACATTCTGGGGTCCTCGAAGTTGCCGTCGCCGCTGTCTTCGCGCACCTCGCCCTGGTCGGGCAGCGAGTCATAGTGTTCGGCGAGATACATATCCAGATCTTCGATCTCTTCGAGCGACTTGAGCTGGTCGAGCTGCTTCTGGGCCGCTTCGGCGACCTTCTGATCGATCTTGGTGGCAGTGCGCTGTGGCTTCTGGTCGCGGTACTGCTCAATCAACCCGGCGATGTCGTAGTTGGTGACCGTCTGGCCGTAGTCGAACAGAAACTCCGCGAGCGCTTCGCCGAGCTGTTGGGCGGTCTGGTAGCGATCATCCACATTCTTGGCGAGGGTGCGCTTGAGGATCCCCTCCAGGTAGGGGGGGACGTCGCTGCGGATGTCGGAGATGGAGGGGATGTTTGCGTTGCGGACCTGCTGGAGGGTGTCGTAGTCGCTTTCGCCCAGGAAGAGTCGTCGTCCGGCCAACATCTCCCACAGAAGAATGCCGACGGCGAAGATGTCGGTGCGCTCGTCGATTTCTTCGCCGTGGGCCGCTTCCGGGGAGAGATACCCGAATTTGCCTTTGACCACACCGGGGTCGGTGCTTTCGGCCTGGCTTTTGGCCTTCGCCAGCCCGAAATCGGTAATCTTGACCTCGCCGGCGTTCGACAAAAGCACGTTGGGGGGACTGATGTCGCGGTGGACGATGTCGAGAGGATTGCCCTTCTGGTCTTTCTTTTCGTGAGCGTGGGTCAGCCCCTTGCAGACCTCAATGGCGATGAACACTGCATGTTCAACCCGAATTGACTGGTTGTGCTTGCCGAAGAATTTGATCAGCTTCTTGAGGTTGGTGCCATCGACGAACTCCATGACGATGAAGTAGGTGCCGTCGGCAATCCCCAGATCGAAGACGTGAACGCAGTTGGTGTGGTTGAGGTGAAGGCTGACCTTCGCCTCGTCGAGAAACATGCGAACGAAGCGCTCATTCTGGGTCAGATTGGGCAGGATGCGCTTGATGGCCACCAGCTTCTGGAAGCCCTGCATGCTGGTGGAGTTGGCTTTGAAGACCTCGGCCATCCCGCCAGCGTCGATGCGTTCGATTACCTTGTAGCGTTGTTCAGCCATGAGGTGGGGCCACCGCGATTGGGGTCAGTTGCGCGGCGAGTATAGGACAGGGGGCGCAGATGGCCAAGGTTTTCTGCACCGGGAGGCTGTTCATGGCAGACGCTCAGTCCGAGGAGGTCGGGTTGCGAAGGGTGGGCTTGACGGTGCGCTGTTTGAGTCCCCGTACCATAAACAGGTCGACCTGCTGTTGTTTGCCCTTCAGTTCGGTGGGGGGCAGTTTGTTGGCGCGCACAATCTGGCCGACTTCCCGGAAGGTGTCGGCGCCGATGATCACGTCGCCGGGCCCGGCGGCCGAGCAGATGCGCGCGGCGGTGTTCACCACGTCGCCCATCACGGTGTAGTTCATGCTTTTGGTCGAGCCCATGTATCCGGCGACGCACTCTCCGGAGTTCAGTCCGATGCCGATCTGGAAGGTTCCGGAGTCTGCTTCGCGGCGGTTGTCGTTGAACACCCGGATCGCCTCCTGCATCTCGATCGCACAGCGCACCGCTCGTTCGGCGTCGTCGTCCGCGGCGATGGGAGCGCCCCAGATGGCCATGATCTCGTCGCCGATGAATTTGTCGAGCGTGCCGTCGTACTTGAAGATGATGTCGACCATCAGCTCGAAGTACTCGTTGAGCATGTCGACGACCACCTGCGGAGGATGACGTTCGGTAAAGGGGGTGAAGTTGCGGATGTCGGCGAACATCACCGTGGCGTGGCGAAGCTCGCCGCCTTTCTTGAGTTCGCGCTTCCCGCTGACCACTTCCTCGACGAGTTGAGGGGAGAGAAGCCGATGCAGCTTCTCGCGCACCACGATCTCCTCTTCCATCTTCTTGATGAGCCGGTGGTGGTTGATCAACACGGCAGCCTGGCGGGCAAAACCGGTGAGAATCTGCAGATCTTTTTCGGTGAACGCCCCGCGCTCGACGGTGGAATCGAGGTGGATAACCCCCAGGATTTCGTCTTCCATCAACAGGGGCACGCTCATGGTGGAGCGGATGTTGCCCAGAATGATGGAGTGGGCCCCGGAGAACCGGTCGTCCTGCATCGCATCGGAGGATAGAACGGCCTGTTTCTCGTCGATCACCTCGTTGAGGATGGTCTGGGAGATGCGCACATCACCGACGTTGAGGCTGTCCTCGTCGCGCCCGCGCACCACCATCGGCACCAGCCGATCGGTGTCCTCAATTCGCATCAGAATCACGCCGTGGTCCGCCGGGAACAGCTCGAAGGCTTTTTCCAGAATCTTTTCGAGCAACACATCCAGATCGGTCTCCACGCCGATGGACTGGCTCAACTCGTGGGCGATGCGCAATTTTTCGTAGTCGCGGCGAAGCACATCTTCGTCGGCAATGCGCTGTTCGGGCAGAAACCGGTCGGCCGCCTCCTGGGCGATGCGGTTCTGGATGTGCGACTGATCGTCGCCGGCGTGGATGGTGACCTTGTTGCGCGACTGGGGCTTGGTCAGATCTTCGCGAAACGTCAGCTCCGTCGACCCGAGTTTGATGGTGTCGCCGTCACCGAGGGGTTCTTTGCCCGTAATCTGTTCACCGTTGAGAAAGGTGCCATTTCGGCTTCCGCGGTCGCGCAGAAAGAAATGGCCCTCCATATTCTTCTCGATGATGGCGTGTTCTTTGGAGACGACGCGGTCCAGAATCTGGATGTCCTGTTCGGGATGGCGGCCCAGCGTGGTGGAGTTTTCCAGCACGTGCGTGCGGCGGACTCCTCGTGTGTCGCGATAGATGATCTTGGCCATGGATGAGACGTTGCGCAGCGAGAGGGGTTGGGCGGTTCCAGATGCAGCAAGCGCGAGGCAATCGGCGGTGCCAGGGCGTCGAAAACAGGACTGTCAGGGCTGTTACGTCGGTACCAGCCAAACCGTATCGCAGTGGCGCGTCCAGCGCAACGGGGTGGGGGCTCGGTTCTGGGCGCTGGGTGCTGGGCGCTGGGCTCTGGGCGCTGGTTGACCCGTGGAGGTTCAACGCGCGACCCGTAGCCCCGGGCCAGCCGCAGTTCAGGCTGCCCGGGGTTCGGAGGTTCGAGTACTCTGAGAGCCGGTGCGGAATGCCCGGGGGCGCGGGTGTCGTTTTGCAACTGTGGGGTTTCGGGCTATACCGAAACGGGTTGGAACCGACGCAGGAGTGCCGATGGATCTGGAGGATGCCCGCATATTGCTGGTCGACGACGAGGTGGCTCACCTAGAGACGCTTCAGAGGCTGTTCCGCAAGGAGGGCCACGAAGTGGTGGCGGCCTCGGGGGGGCAGGAGGCGCTCGATTCGATGCGCGAGGAGAAGTTTCATCTGATCATCACCGATCTGATGATGCCCGACATCGATGGGATGGACGTGCTCAAGCTCGCCAGGACTCTGCAGCCGGAGGCGGAGGTGATCCTGATGACCGCCTTCGGCACCGTGGAGCGGGCGGTGGAGGGGATGAAGGAGGGGGCGTACGACTTCGTTCCCAAGCCGATCAAACGCACCACGATCTTGCAGGCCGCAAAGAAGGCGCTTCAACACCAGGCGCTGGTGGTGGAGAACCGGCAACTGAAAGCGCGGCTTGCCGATCTGGAGGAGGAGCGCACCATCGTGGGTCAGTCTCCGCTCACCCGGGAGGCGGTCGATCGGGTGCGCCAGGTCGCGCCCAGCGACGCCACGGTGCTGATCACCGGGGAAAGTGGCACCGGAAAGGAGCTGTTCGCCGAGATGATCCATCGGCTCAGCCACCGCTCCGATGGGCCGTTCATTGCCGTGAACTGTGCGGCGCTGCCGGAGTCGATCCTCGAAAGTGAGCTGTTCGGCTACGAGGAAGGGGCATTTACCGGGGCGTCGGAGCAGAAGATCGGACGGTTCGAAGCCGCCGACGGAGGCACGCTGTTTCTCGACGAGATCGGGGAGATGTCCCCGCAGGTGCAGGTTAAACTGCTGCGCGTGCTCCAGGAGGGCTCGTTCGAGCGGCTCGGCGCCAACACACCTACCGAGGTGGACGTGCGGGTGGTGGCGGCGACGAACCGCGATCTGGAAGAGGCGATGGACGCCGGCGAGTTTCGCGAGGACCTGTACTACCGGCTCAACGTCATCGACATCAAAATCCCGCCGCTTCGCCACCGCATGGAGGATGTGCCGCTTCTTGCCGAGCACTTCTTGCAGATTTACTGCGACAAGAATGACCGCCAGATCTCGGGGTTTAGCCAGTCAGCGCTGGAGAATCTGAGCAGCTACGACTGGCCGGGCAACGTCCGAGAGCTGGAAAACGCGGTGGAACGGGCAGTGGTGTTGGACACCGATGGGCTCATCGATGAGGACGACCTGCCCGATCAGGTGGTCTCCGGGCAGGCAGAGGATCGGCATATTACGATCCCGCTGGGTACGTCGCTCGATGAGATCGAGAAGCTGGTGTTGCACGAGACGCTGAAGATGACCCAGGGGGACAAGAAGCTGGCGGCAAAGTTGTTGGGCATTGCGACGCGGACGATCTATCGGAAGTTGTGAGGTGTGCGAGGGGCCCCTCCGCCTACGCTTCGCTTCGGCACCTCCCCAGCGAATCCGGGGAGGGAAGCCGTGCAGGTGTTGAGGGTCTTCTGGTGTGCGAGGGGCCCCTCCGCCTTCGCTTCGCTTCGGCACCTTCTATGAGGCCGCCGCGTGTCAAGCACCGAGGGGATAGGTGCAGTTCACCTGTGACGGTATGAAGAGACTC